>NZ_CP136573.1:2975000-3084877 GCF_035194505.1 Erythrobacter sp.
CCGGCGACCTGCCGCGTGCGCTATCAGGATCTTGACGGCAACACCCACGAGGAAGCGCTCGACGGGCTGATGGCGACCTGCCTGCAGCACGAGATGGACCACCTTGAAGGCATCCTCTTCATCGATCACCTCTCGCGCCTGAAGCGCGCGATGGTGCTGAAGAAGCTAGAGAAGATCCGCCGCGCAGCGTAGCTTTTTGCGAGGGCGCCTCCGCGCCTTCGTCGTCGGGGCTGTTCTTTCGCTTCGCTACAGGCCCCTGCGGCTCGCGCGCGTGCGCTCGCGGCCCTTTGGGCCGAAATCAGCGCCTTATCGTCTCCCCGGGCTTGACCCGGGGCCTCGCTTTCTTGGGATATCGCGCCTCGGCCACTAGCGTTCCCTATTCGTTCCGTGTAGGATAGTTGCATGGACCCCGCGATTCTCTCGATTCTCGCTCTCGTTGCCGGTCTTGCGATCGGCTGGTTCCTTGGCGCGCGCCCGCTGGCGGATTTGCGCGCGCGGCTGGTGGCGGCTGAGGCTGCCGGGGCCGAGCGGGAGGCGGAATTCAAGCGCGCCGTGGCCGAACTAGGCGAGGCGCGGATCGAAGTCGCGGCCTTGGGCGAACGTGCCGCGCGTGCCGATGGTCTTGCCGAACAGCTCGATGCGGCGCGCGAGGAAAATGCACGCTTCCGTGCCGAGCGGGCCGCGTTTGATGAACAGAAGCGCCTGCTTGAGGAATCGCGCTCCAATCTCCTCAAAGAGTTCGAGAACACCGGTGCAGCTGTGCTCGGCCGCGCGCAGGAAGCCTTTTTGAAGCGCGCCGAGGAACGCCTCGGCCATTCCGAAAAGGCGAGCGAGGAGAAGCTGAAGGCGCTGCTCGCTCCGGTTGGGGATCGGCTGAAAAGTTACGAAGAACAGGTCAAGGCGCTCGAGGAAAAGCGCGTCGATGCCTTCGGGCAGCTCGCGGGCGTTATCGAGGAAATGCGTAAAGGCCAGGACGAGGTGAAGCGCGAGGCGCAGCGGCTCGGCAATTCGCTCACCAATGCACCCAAGGCGCGCGGGCGCTGGGGGGAGCGGGCCTTGCAAAACCTGCTCGAACAGTGCGGGCTTGCCCAGCACACCGACTTCATCATGGAGCATTCGGTCGACACCGAGGACGGGCGGCAGCGGCCCGATGCGATCATCAATGTTCCGGGCCAGAAGAAGCTGGTGGTCGATTCCAAGGTGTCGTTGAACGCCTACCAGGCCGCCTTCGAGGCCGATGACGAAGCCGAACGCAAGCGGCACCTCGATCTCCACGCCAAGTCGATGCGCGGCCATGTCCAAACTCTGGGCGCGAAGAGCTACCAGAGCCAGTTTGAGGAAGCCCCCGATTATGTGATCATGTTCGTCCCCGGCGAACACTTCGTCACGGCCGCGCTGGAGGCCGACCCCGAGCTCTGGGATTTCGCCTTCGAGCGGCGCGTCTTGCTGGCAACGCCGACCAATCTTGTCGCCATCGCGCGCACCGTCGCGCAGGTGTGGCGGCAGGACGGGCTGGCGAAAGAGGCGCAGGAAATCGGCCGGATGGGCGCGGAACTCTATGACCGTTTGCGCGTGGCGAGCGAACATCTGAAGCGCGTCGGCGGCGGGCTTGAGAGCGCGGTCAACAACTACAACAAGTTTGTCGGCAGCTTTGAGCGCAATGTCCTCACCTCCGGGCGGCGGCTGGCAGACAAGGGCATCGAGATCGGCAAGCAGGCGATCGAGGATGTCCCGCTGGTCGAAAGCGCGCCGCGCTACAATGCGGCCGATGGAGATGCGGTCGAGGCCGAGTATCCTGCGCTCGAAGATCGCAAGGATGCGGCCGAGTAATCAGCCTCCGGTCGCGGCCAGCACTTCGTAAGCCAGCACCGCGCCCGCCACAGCAGCATTGAGCGAATCCGCGCGGCCTTTCATCGGCATGGTGACGCGCAGATCGCAGGCGATCTCGTAACCTTCAGGGAGGCCCTGCGATTCGTTGCCGACCAGAATGAAGCACGGCGCCTGATAGGCCGCACTGCGATAGGGCACTGCATCGCGCAGGGAGGCAGCGACCAGCTGGCCTGTTCCGCTCCGTAGCCACGGCAGGAACTCTTCCCAACGCGCCTGCGCAACAGGCACGGTGAACACCGCCCCCATGCTGGCGCGAACGGCCTCGGCGCTGAAGGGATCGGCGCAGTCGTCGATCAGGATCAGGCCTCCTGCGCCAACCGCATCGCCGGTTCGCAACATGGTGCCGAGATTGCCCGGGTCTCTGAGCGCCTGCGCCACCAGCCAGATCGGCGCGGCTGTGCGATCAAGCGCGGCGAGAGAGGTGTCCCATTCGTCGAACACGCCCGCCACGCTCTGGGCGTTTTCCTTGCCGGTGATCTTGGAGAGGATATCGGGCGTGGTGGTGATCACCTCGCCGCCCGCAGCCACCACCTCCGCCTCCAGCCGCGCCAGCAGATCGTGGGAGCTGCGGCCCTCTGCCATCACCAGCATCTGCGGCAGGCGGCCGCAGGCCCGCGCATCCTCGAGCAGGCGCAGCCCCTCGACAAGGAATTGCCCGCTGCGCTTCCTGTGCTTCTTGTCGCGCAGGGACCGCAGGTACTTGACGGTCGGATTGGAAAAGCCGGTGATGTGACGCTGCATGACGAGTGCTGGCTGACGGCGGGGCCGCCTCAGTCCTCGCCGAAGCCGGCTTCGACCAGCGCGGCAAGCTCGGCCAGCACGCCCTCGGCGTTATCGCCCTCGACCAGCAGTTCGATCGTGTCACCCTTGGCTGCGCCCAGCATCATCAGACCGAGGATCGATCCGCCTGCCGCGCTGTTGGGCGCCTTGCTGACGGTGACCTTCACGCCTGCAGGCAAGGCGGCAACCTGTCCCACGAACTTGGCGCTCGCCCGGGCATGCAGGCCCCGGCGATTGACGATGGTAATGGTCTTGCGTGCCTCCCCCACGGCGGCTCCCCTTCAGGCCTCGGCCCTTGCGGGCGGGGCGTCCTGACCCAGCAACTCGCTAGCGATGGTGATGTAATTGCGACCGGCCATTTGCGCGGCGTGGACCGCGCCCGTCACGTCCATTGCCTTGCGTGCGCCGGCAAGGCGGATCAGCATCGGCAGGTTGATCCCCGCGATAACCTCGACATGCCCGGCCTCCAGCAGTGAAATCGCAAGGTTCGAAGGCGTGCCGCCGAACAGATCGGTGAGGATGATGACGCCGCTGCCGGTGTCGACCGTGCCGATCGCCTGCGCGATATCCGCGCGGCGCTGTTCCATGTCATCATTGGGCCCGATGCAGACGGTGACGATACCATCCTGCGGGCCGACGACGTGTTCCATCGCCTCGACGAACTGGTCGGCGAGACGACCGTGAGTAACCAGGATCAAGCCGATCATGCGTGAATTTCGGTCCGTTAATTGCCCGCCGCGGCGCGGCCCTTACGCGTTTCCACCGAGCTGGACAATGCCAGACGTGGCGCTGGCCCTGCTAGCGTCGATCCCGCTCGATCTCGTCCGCTGCGCGCGAACCCAGATTGCGGTGCCGGACAGTGGGCGAAAATCCGGCGGCACGCAAGCTTTCAGCCATGGTTTCGGCTGTGTAGACCGAGCGGTGTCTCCCGCCGGTACAGCCGAAGGCGATGTGGACATAGGGTTTCCCCTGTGCGGCGTAACGCGGGAGCAGCACCAGCAGCAGATCGCGAATCCGCGCGAAGGCATCGGCAAAGGCAGGGTCGCGCCGGATGTGTTCGCCCACGGCCGCGTCCTGTCCGGTCAAATCGCGCAAGGCGGGCACCCAGTGCGGATTGTCGATGAAGCGCATGTCGAACACCAGATCAGCCAGCGGCGGCATCCCCCGTGCAAAGCCGAAGCTCGAGAGCGTCAGCGTCATCGCCGCCGTCTCGCCGGATTCGGGGGCGAAGAGCTGGCGGACATGGGCCTGCAGATCATTGCTGGTCATGGCCGAGGTGTCGATCATGATCTCGGCCCAGCGGCGCAGGGGTTCGAGCAGCTCGCGCTCGGCTGCGATGCCTTCCATCACCGGGCGCCCGGCAGCCATCGGGTGGCGGCGGCGGGTCTCGTTGTAGCGCCGCTCCAGCTCGCTGCCCGCGCAATCGAGGAACACGAAAGTGAGGGCGATATCCTCGCGCGCGGCAAGATCCTTCACTAGCGCGATGATGTCGGCGGGCACAAAGCCGCGGGTGCGCGAATCGAAGCCGATGGCGAGCGGCCCGCGCGCCTCGTCGGGCATGGCGACCAGGCGCTTGAGCAGGCGGACGGGGAAATTGTCCATCGTCTCCCACCCGAGATCCTCGAGCACGGCGAGCGCGGTGGATTTGCCTGCGCCCGAAAGGCCGGTGACCAGCAGCAGCCGTTGGGGCGCGCGGGGATTTTCGGGCGTATCCGTCATGCGCGCTATTCTCGTCCCGAAGCGGCGGAAAGGGAAGGCGTATTTGCCGCCAGTCCATGCAGCGCCAGCGCGGCCTCTGCCCGCTGGGCCGGGGCGATGGTTCCGGGATCGAAGGCGAGCACCGGCACATCCACCCCATCAATCCTGCGGGTGGGCAGAGGCGCAGAAGGCAGGCGCTCGCCCTGCGGTCCGCCCAATTCGAGCAGCAGCGCGACCGGAGCAGACGCAGCCGTTGCCATCCGCATCATGCCCACGCCGCGCACCTCGATCAGCCCGGCGATATTGGGCGGCGGAGAGGCAATAAGGGAATCGCTCGTCCGCTCCAGCGTCACCGCATCATCGCCGATCATCCCGGCGCCGCGATCGATCAGCGCCAGCGCAAGGCTCGACTTGCCGCTGCCCGGCGGCCCGGCGATCAGCAAGGCGCGCCCGCCAATCGCCACTGCGCTGGCTTGCAGGACAAGCGGGCCGGCCACGTTCACGCCGCCGCGGGCAGACGCAGGCGCAGGCACGCGCCGGGTGCGCCATCGGGCCGGCTTTCGGCGGTGAGCGTGCCGTCATGCGCCTCGGCAATGGCACGGCCTATGGCAAGACCGAGCCCCGAGTGATTGCCGAAAGCCTCTTCGTCCGGGCGCACCGAATGGAAGCGCTGGAACACCTTCTCGCGCGATCCCTCGGGAATTCCCGGGCCGTGATCGCACACTGTCAGCGTCACCCACTGGCCGGTTCGGGCAATCTCCACCTCGATCGGGGCATGGGGCGGCGAGAAGGACACGGCATTGTCGAGCAGGTTCTCCACCACCCGCTCCAGCCTTGCGCCGACCCCGCGCACCCGCGGCACACCGCCCGCGATGTTCAAGGCAATCGGACGCCCGCCATTTTCCGCGCGGTCCTCGCGCCCGCCGATGATCGCGCCGACCAGCTTGCCGAGATCGATCGTCTCCAAGATCGCGCGGCTCATTTCGGCATCGATCCGGCTGGCATCGGAGATTTCGGTCACCAGCCGGCTGATCCGGCGCACATCGTGGGTGGCGATCTGGATCAACTCGTTGCGCAGCGCGGGGTCTTCCACCCGGGGCAGGGATTCGATCGCGCTGCGCAAGGATGCGAGCGGGTTCTTGATCTCGTGCGCGACATCGGCGGCAAAGCTGTCGACTGCGTCGATCCGGCCGCGCAGGGCTGTGGTCATGTCCGATACCGCCCGGGCGAGCAGGCCGATCTCGTCGCTGCGCTGGGGCAGGCGCGGCACTTCGACTTCCCGTTCACGTCCTTGCCGCACCCGCACCGCGGCCCGCGCCAGCTGGCGCAGCGGGGTGACGATGGTGCGCGCGAGAAACAGCGAGAGCAGCGCCGAGGCCCCCAGCACCAGCAGCATGGCAAAGCCCAGCGTGGTGCGCGCTGCCCGCACGCTTTCGGTGATATCGACCGCGTTGCGCACGGTCAGCAAAGTCGCCCCCTGCAGGCCCACGGGCGCGGCGGCGGTGATCACCGGGGTGCCGTCGCGCCAGTCGTAGAGACGCACCTGCGACAGGCCCAATTCGCGCGCGCGGGCGAGTTCGGGCCAGGCATCGGCCTGTTTGCCCTCGGGCTCGACATAGTCCTGCACCGCCTCGGCGCTGACGATGGTGTCGACCGTGCGATCGAGCCAGCGCGAAAACCGCTGCTCCCAGTCATCATCATTGATGTCGTTGAAGCGGAACGAGGGATCGGCGAGTTCGAAACTGTCAGCGGCGAGCTTGCCGTTCTTGTCGAACATGCGCAGCCGCATGCGCTGCTCCTTGCCGATCTGCACCAGCAGCGCCTCCTGCCGTTCGCGGGTGGCGCCGGCCAGCGCCTCGGCGGTGATCTGCGCTTCGATCCGGGCAAGCTTGAAGCGTTCGTCGATGAGCTGCGTGCGGTAGCTGTCGAGATAGAACAGCCCGCCGCCCATCACCGCCAGCGGCAGGATGTTGACGGCAAGGATGCGCGCGGTGAGCGCGAAGCGGCCCGTGGCTGTAAGCTGTTCGCCGCTGGCCCCGTTACGCTTCGCGTCAGCCATCGGTGAAGCTGTAGCCCGCGCCATAAAGCGTATCGATCGCGCCGAAGCGGGAATCGACCACGCGGAACTTGCGCCGCATCCGCTTGATGTGGCTGTCGACGGTACGATCATCGACGAAGACATCGTCGGGATAGGCGGCGTCCATCAGCTGGTTGCGGCTCTTGATCACGCCGGGGCGCACCGCGAGCGCTTCGAGGATCAGGAATTCGGTGACGGTGAGACTGACGGGCTGGCCGTCCCAGGTGACGCGGTGGCGCGCCGGATCCATGAACAGTCGCCCGCGGGTGATCGAGGCCTGGGCTGGTTCGGCGGGGGTATCGGCGGGCGCGGCCCCTTCGCGTAGCGGCTCGGCCCGGCGCAGGATCGCGCGGATGCGTGCCACCAGCAGGCGCAGCGAGAAGGGCTTGGCGATGTAGTCGTCCGCCCCCTGTTCAAGGCCCGCTTCCTCGTCGCTTTCATCGTCCTTGCTGGTGAGGAAGATGACAGGCAGCGCGGAATGCTCGCGAAGGCGGCGCAGCAGCTCCATCCCGTCCATCTTGGGCATCTTGATGTCGAACACGGCCAAGTCCGGCGGATTGTCGAGCAGCGCCTTCAGCGCCGTCTCGCCATCGGAATAGAGCCGGGTGGCAAAACCTTCGGCCTGGAGCGCGATCGCAACCGTGGTGAGGATGTTGCGATCATCATCCACCAGCGCGATCTGCATCGCGCGCTCGCCTTCGCCAGCGCCTTCGCCGATCGCCGGCCCGGCCGGATCGGGGGTGCTTTCGGACATGGTGCCTATCCCTCTCGCCGCCGCCGTCGCATAGCCTATGGGGTAGCGCCATTGTGCAGCCGATACAATGTGTCAGCTTGGCCGCATTCCGGCACCATCCACCGCCCGCGCAAAAATGTCAGGGGCCATGCGTTTGACGCAGGCAGCGTCGCGAATTATGGGCGCGGGCCATGGGACGGGTCGTGTTGCGGATCACGCAGCCGCCGCTGTTTGCATACGTATGCGCGAGTGCTAGGGCAGGCCTAGCGGATTCGCCCCATCCATTCGTTTTGCTGCCGTCTTGACTGGCTCAGGAGATACGACCTTGACCTCGCTCGCTACCCCGCTGGCTGCCCAGAACCTCGTTACCCGCGCGACCATCCACGCCAATCTCGGCACCTCGGCGCTGGTCGAACACGCGCTCAAGAAGGGCGAGGGCAAGCTGACCAAGCACGGCGCGCTGCTGGTGGATACCGGCCGCTTCACCGGCCGCAGCGTCAAGGACAAGTATATCGTCCGCGATGCCGGGACCGAGAACACGATCAACTGGGGCCCGATCAACCAGCCCATGAGCGAGGAGCACTTCGCCAACCTCAAGGCCGATTTCCTCAAGGAGCTTGAGGGGCAGGAAGAGCTCTACGTCGCCGATCTGTTCGGCGGCTCGCAGCCCGAATACCGGGTCAACGTTCGCGTCATCAACCAGCTGGCGTGGCACAACCTGTTCATCCGCACCCTGCTTGTGCGCCCGACCGCTGACGAACTCGCCAGCTTCGTGCCCGAATACACCATCATCAACCTGCCGAGCTTCAAGGCGAACCCCGAGCGCCACGGCTGCCGCAGCGACACGGTGATCGCGGTGAGCTTCACCGAAAAGCTGATCCTGATCGGCAACACCGAATATTCGGGCGAGATGAAGAAGGGCGTGTTCGGCCTTCTCAACTATCTCCTGCCTGCACAGGGCGTGATGCCGATGCACTGTTCGGCCAATATCGGCGCCGACGGCAAGAGCGCGATCTTCTTCGGCCTGTCGGGTACCGGCAAGACTACGCTTTCGGCCGATGCCAGCCGCACGCTGATCGGCGATGACGAACATGGCTGGTCGGATACGGCGGTCTTCAACTTCGAAGGCGGCTGCTATGCCAAGATGATCAACCTTTCGGCCGAGGGCGAGCCGGAGATCTACGCCACGACGAAGATGTTCGGCACGATCCTCGAAAATGTCGCGATGGACGAGGACACCCGCGAGCTGGACTTCACCGATTCCTCGAAGACCGAGAACACCCGCGGCGCCTATCCGATCGAATCGATCCCCAACACCTCCGAGAAGAACCTCGGCCCGGCGCCGTCGAATGTGATCATGCTCACCGCCGACGCTTTCGGCGTGCTGCCTCCGATTGCGCGGCTTACCGCAGATCAGGCGATGTACTACTTCCTCAGCGGCTACACCGCCAAGGTCGCCGGCACCGAAATCGGCGTGACCGAGCCCGAAGCTACCTTCAGCACCTGCTTTGGCGCCGCCTTCATGCCGCGCCACCCGTCGGTCTATGGCAACCTCCTGAAGGAGCGGATTGCCAAGGGCGGGGCGCAGTGCTGGCTGGTCAACACCGGCTGGACCGGAGGCAAGTACGGCACCGGCAGCCGCATGCCGATCAAGGCCACCCGCGCGCTGCTCAACGCGGTGCTCGACGGCAAGATGGACGAAGTGGAATTCCGCAAGGACCCCAATTTCGGCTTCGACGTGCCGGTCTTTGTGCCGGCGCTGGCCGAAGCCGGGCTTGATCAGACCATCCTCGATCCGCGCAGCACCTGGGCTGACAAGGCCGAGTATGACGCGACCGCGCAGAAGCTGGTGCAGCTGTTCATCGACAACTTCGCCCAGTTCGAAGCCCATGTCGATGAAGGCGTGCGTCAGGCGGCTCCTGCCCCCGTCGCCGCCTGATCCATCACAAGTTCGGGAGAGGGGCCCCGCCCGGCACAAGCCGGAGCGGGGCCTTGTTCTTTGAAAAGCCGCAAGCCTGCGTCACACTGGCCTCCACGCGATTCGCGAGGAGAGACATGATGAGCATTCTTGATGGTATCCTGAAGAACATCGGCGGCGCGCCGGACGATGTCGTGAACCTTGCCAAGCAGGTGGGGCTTGATCCTGGGATGGTGGAAGCTGCCATCGGCGCGCTCGGCCGCACCCATCAACTGGACGGCGACACAGTCACGCTGGCCGCGGAAAAGACCGGCCTCAGCCCCGAAGTGCTCCAGCAGATCGTCACCGCGATCGGCGGCGAGGGCTCGCTGTCGAACTTCGCATCGATCCTCGACCGCGATGGCGACGGCAATCCGGTCGACGACATCATGGACATCGCCAAGGGGCTGTTCGGCAAGAGCTGAGGCGGATCTAGACCCGCGTATCCTCGAGATATTGCCAGATCCGGCTGACCACCACCGAACCTTCACCGACTGCGCTCGCCACGCGTTTGACCGAGCCTGCGCGCACATCGCCTACCGCGAAGATGCCGGGCGCGGTGGTGGCGTAGTCATCCGTCTGTCCGGCAGCCGCGCCGGTCAGCACGAAGCCCTTCTCGTCGGTTGCGGCAAGGCCCGACAGCCAGCCGGTATTGGGCGCGGCGCCGATCATGATGAACAGCGCGCGGGCATCGATGCGCCGCTCGCTTTCTCCGGTCTTGAGGGTGATGCCTTCAAGCCAGCTTTCGCCGTGGAGCGCGGTGACTTCGCTGTGATAATGGATCGTGACGCGCGGATCGGCCTCCAGCCGCTGCATCAGATAGCTCGACATGCTTTCGGCAAGGCTGCCTGATCGCACCACCAGATGGACATGGGCGGCCGCGCGGCTGAGGAACATCGCTGCCTGCCCCGCCGAATTGCCGCCGCCGATCACCACGACCTCGGTGCGCGAACAGAAGCGCGCTTCCATCTCGGTCGCCGAATAGAAGATACCTGCGCCTTCCAGCTCCTCCAGCCGGGCGAGCGGCAGGCGGCGATATTGCACCCCCGTCGCCACCAGCACGGCGCGGGCGCAGAGTTCATCGTTATCATCCAGTGTGATGCAGTAGGTGCCGTCCTCGCGCCGCGACAGGCCCTCCACCCGGCGCGGCATCACAAAGCGCGTGCCGAACTTCATCGCCTGCACCTGTCCGCGCCAGGTGAGGTCCGTACCGCTGATGCCGGTGGGAAAGCCCATGTAGTTCTCGATCCGGCTGGAGGTGCCGGCCTGCCCGCCCACCGCCGTATCCTCGATCACCAGCGCGGGGATGCCCTCGCTCCCGGCATAGACCGCCGCCGCCACCCCCGCAGGGCCGCCGCCGACGATCACCAGCTCATATGTGCGGCGCGAACAGATATCGAGATCGAGCCCGAGATATTGCGCCACCTTGCGTGGGGAAGGGTCTTCCAGCCGGGTAAAGGTGCCGAGGATCACCGAAGGCTCGTGCTTGATCAGGCTGCAGACCTGCACGGTTTCGGGATCGACCCCGTCGAGATCATAGCTCTCGAAGGGGATGCGGTTGCGCGAGAGGAAGCGTTCCACCGCCTGCACCTTGGGATCGCGGTCCGCGCCGATCACCTTCACCGCACTGTTCTTCAGCTCGTATTGCTTGCGGCGGCGTGCGGCGAAGACGGTGATGATGTGGTCGCTCAGTTCCGGCACGCGGCTCATCAGTTCGAGCATCGCCGGGCGCGGGGCCTCGATCACGCGGGTGTCCACGCTGGCGCGCATCTTGAGGTAGTTGGTCGCGCCGCTTAGAAACCCGATCTCGCCCATGAACTGGGTCGGGCCGAGGCCGGATTCGAACATCCGCTCGCCGGTGTAGGGATTGACCACCTCGACCTCGCCTTCAAGGATGTAGACGAAGCGATCGAGCGCCTCGCCGATATCCATGACGATGGCGCCGGCCGGGTCGAACACCTCGCCGCCGATCGCGCAGATCGCATCGACATGGGCCGTCGCAAGCGGCACCCGGCGCATGGTTTCAAGGTCTTGTCCGAGCGTTTCCATCTGCGCCTCCGGCGGTCATCCGGTCAGCAGGGTTGCCCGCCGGAGGTTGCAAGATGGTGTCAGGCCTTGGCGCTGGCAATATAGCGGCTGACGGTATTCGCCACGACATTCAGGGGCGCGTTGCCGCCCAGCACCACGGCGGTGTTGAACGCTTTGAGATCGTAGGCGCTGCCGAGTTCTGCCTGCGCGCGCGAACGCTGGCGGACGATTTCGGTATGGCCGATCTTGTAGCCGCAGGCCTGCCCCGGCCAGCTGCAATAGCGATCGACCTCGGAGGCGACTTCCTCGGCCTTGGAGCCATTGCGTTCGACAAAGAACTGGCGGCCCTGCTCGCGGGTCCAGCGCTTGGAGTGGAGGCCGGTGTCCACCACCAACCGGCAGGCGCGGAAGGCGAGCGACTGGAGGTAGCCGAGGCGGCCGACCTTGAATTCGTCATAGGCGCCCAGCTCGTCCGCCAGCTGTTCTGCATAGAGTGCCCAGCCTTCGGAAAAGGCGTTGAAGGCGAGGATCGAGCGGATCAGCGGCAGGCGGTTGGAGAATTCGCCTTCCCACACGTGGCCCGGAATGCTCTCGTGGAAGGTGAGATCGGCAAGGTCATACTTGCGGTGCAGATCGGTGGTGCGCAGGTTAATCCAGAAGCGCCCCGGAATGCTGCCGTCCTTGCTGCCCGCCCCGCCATAGGCCCCCGGCGCGCCGGGTTCTTCGGCGAGCGGGAGGCGGCGCACTTCGAGCGGGGGATCGACCAGCTTGTTGAAGGCGCGCGGCATCTGCGCCTTGATCCAGCCGAGCCGCTCGTTGATGAAGGCGAAGATTTCCGCGCGGCCCGCGTCCCCTTCGGCAAAGTGGTATCGCGGGTCCTGCGAAAGCGCCTGCATCCGCTCGCCGACGCTGCCCTTGGTGTAGCCGATCTCCTTGAGGATCGGGTCCATCCGGCCGTGGATTTCTTCGAGTTCGGCAAGACCCTGACGGTGGATCTCGTCAGGGGTGAGGCGCGTGGTGGTCGAGGCGCCGACGGCCCAGGCGTAATATTCCTCGCCCATCGGCTGGGCCCACATGCCGGCATTGTCCTTGGCCGCGGCGCGCTGGACCTTGAGTTCGGCGATCTGGCGTTCGAGCGCGGGGACGATGCCGCTGGCAACGATCCGCTCGGCCTGCTCGGCAGCCTTCGTCGCGCCATCCAGCTTCGCGGCCGCGAGCGGGCCGGCGTAGCTTTCCGATGCGCCTGCAATGCTCGTTTCCATCTGGCGGATCGCCTTGTCGAGCAGGAAAGCGGGCGGCACGAGGCCCATCCCGCGCGCCGACCGGATGCGCTCAAGTTCCCCGTCGAGCAACGCGGGCACCTCGGCAAGGCGCGACATGTAGGGGCCGACATCCGAGGCCGCGAACAGCGGCTGGCTCGAGCCGAAGAAGCGCGGCATGTCGAGATAGCCGCCGACGTTCTGGATCACCACATAGGGCGCGTTGCGCCAGCTGCCGACCGCGACATCGCCATAGGGCATGGCCATGCCCTCCACAGCGCGGGTGAAGGCGGTTTCGACCACCTCGAAGCCGATTTCCTGATCGTCGGTGAGGCCCCCACGATCCTTGGCGCGCGGGAAGGCGCGGGCTTCGGCTACCAGTTCCTTGAGTGTTGCGGCATAGGCGCTGCGCCCTTCCTCGCCGCCGACCCCGAAGGTCGATCGCCACGCGGCATATTCGCCGGTGTCGACCCCGAGCCCGGTTGCCCGGCCCGGCTCGTGTGCGAGCATCTTGTAGGCGATGCGGTCCAGCGTCGCATCCGCGCCGCCCGGAGCAGCGGGGGTGCTGATCGGCGCGGCATCGCTGCGGGCGCAGGCGGGCAGCAGGGCAAGGGCGGAAACACCGGCAAGCCCGGAAAGGGCCTGGCGGCGGGTGAAATCATGGTTGCTCTCTCTCATGCGGGCGAGGTTTGGCGTTCGCCTGCCTCCAAGTCAATTGCGCGGGGGCGGCCCAAGCGGCTATGGGCACGGGCATGACCGATTTCGTGCTCTCGCTCGTGATGCTCGCCGCGCTCGCGCTGGTGGCGGGCGCTTTTGTCCTCTGGCGCCGCACCGGCGAGGCAAAGCAGCCGCTGCTGATGGTGCTGCTGGCGGTGATCGCGGTCGTCAACGTGCTGATCTGGACCGTGCCGAGCTCCACCGGCAAGGCACCGATCGAAGAGATCAAGGCGGCCGGAGAGGGGTAAGCCTCCCCGGCGCGCCGTCACCAGATCAATCAGGAATATTCCAGGTGATCGCACCCGAGTAGCTGCCGCTCACCGGGCGGCCACTGCTGTCGCGCGCTGCATCGAAGCGGGAGCGTTTGGTCACCAGCTCGCAGGTCGCGGCATCGAGCACGCCGTGTCCCGTCGAACGGGTGATGCTGCACCCTGTCACCTTCCCTGCCGCATCGATCGTCAGGGTGAAGCGTGCGGAACCCGAAAGGCCCTGCCGCAGCCAGTTCGCGCGGTAATCGCTATCGAGCACCCAGCGCGCCGGATTGTTGCGCGGGGCCGCGCCAACCGGATCGAAGGGCGAGGCGCTGGGGGAAGGCCCGGGGATGCCGAAATCGACCGGGCCGACCTCGACGCCCTTCAATTCGTCCACGCCGGGCAAGGTGGTGACAGGAGTGGTGGCGAAATCGAAGGGGATCGTGTCCGGGCGGGTGGTGGTGGTGGGGCTCGCTGCCTTGGTGCTGGTGTTGCTGGTCGGCGCCGCGGGATCGGGCGGCGGCGGGGGGATCGGGATCGGCTTGACGGTAAAGCCCTGAAGCGGCGGCGGCTCAGGTGTGACGACCACCGTCACGGCAAGGCCCACCACCAGCAAGGCGCCTACGGCAGCGGGAATGCCGAGGGCGCCGACAAGGGCAGCGGGATTGGGACGGCGGGCATGGGAGGCATAGGTCATCAGGGGTCTCCTCTCTCCATCATCGTGGGAGCGGTGGCCGGAGTGCCGATGACAAGCGCAGACCCTCCGGCCTCGCTCGGCTCCGAGAGTACTATGCTTTTTGTTAGGCGCGAAGACATTTCGCGTTGCTTTTCAATACTGTATTTTTTGCAATCAAATCAGTAGAGAAAAGAGAGAGGAATAGGCTGGGGAACTTTCTGGCCCGCCAACGAACGGGCCGCGAGCGCACGCGCACGCGCCGCAGGCGCCCAAGCCCAAAGACATTGAAACGCGGCCCTCAAGCAGCGAAGCGGTAGGGCAACAAAGGCTCGCCGAGGACTGCACGCCGGAGGGCGTGCAGCACGCAAAAATCACTTAATCGGGCAATCCGGCGAGAGGCGGAAGTCGAGATAGTTGTCGACCGACTTCATCAGCTCTTCGAGTTCGTTCTCGAAGAAGTGGTTGGCGCGCGGAATTTCCTCGTGGTGGATGGTGATGTGCTTCTGGGTGCGCAGCTTGTCCACCAGCTTCTGCACCGCGTTGGGCTGCACCACCGTATCCGCCGCGCCCTGCACGAAGATGCCGCTGGCAGGGCAGGGTGCGAGGAAGCTGAAGTCGTACATGTTGGCGGGCGGCGCGACCGAGATGAAGCCGCGCACTTCGGGGCGGCGCATAAGGAGCTGCATGCCGATGAGGGCACCGAAGCTGTAGCCGGCAATCCAGGTGCTCTGCGCTTCAGGATGGATCGACTGCACCCAGTCGAGCGCCGATGCCGCGTCGGAAAGTTCCCCGATCCCGCTGTCAAACGAGCCCTGCGAGCGGCCCACACCGCGGAAGTTGAAACGCAGCGTGGCAAAGCCGCGATCCGCGAAGGTTTTGTAGAGGCGCTGCACGATCCGGTCGTTCATCGTTCCGCCGCCTTCGGGGTGCGGGTGCAGGATCATCGCCACCGGCGCACGCGGGCGCGGCGGCGGGGAGAAACGGCCTTCAAGACGGCCTTCCGGGCCGGGGAAGATGACTGAGGGCATCGGTTAACCTTGTGATCGAGAAGCCTGCGCGCCGGGTGGCGCTGGCGATTGCGCGGCCTATATAGTGTCACTCGCGAAAATCGCAATTTCTTGTGAGGAAAAGGTCATTCCCCAGCGGGTCTATCTCGATCACGCCGCCACTTCGCCGCTGCGCCCCGAGGCACGGGCGGCGATAGAGGAGGGCTTTGCCATATGGGCGAACCCTTCCAGCCCCCATGCGGAAGGGCGCAAGGCGCGCGCCGCGCTGGAGGATGCGCGCGAGCGGATCAAGGCGGCGCTGGGCTGGGACGGGGAGCTGATCTTTACCTCGGGCGCGAGCGAGGCCCTGTGGATCGCGCTTAATCGCGCGAAGGCGAAACGTCGGATCGTCAGCGCGGTGGAGCATGACGCGGTGTTGCGCGCTGCGCCCGATGCGACGGTGTTCACCGGCGAGGAGCCCTTCGATCCTGCCACGCTGCTTGCCGTCCAGCAGGTCAATTCCGAAACCGGCACGATCAATCCGGTCGCGCAAATGGCGGCTCCGCTGGCCGAGGCGGGGGCGCTGCTGCTGTCCGACTGTGCGCAGAGCGCGGGCAAGCTGGCGCTGCCGGATGCCGACATGCTCGTGGTCAGCGCGCACAAGTTCGGCGGGCCGATCGGAGTGGGGGCGCTGCTGGTGCGGGACTTCAACCTGCTGGAGCCGGTCGGCGGGCATGAGCGCGGCTACCGGCAGGGGACCGAGAACCTGCCCGGCGCAATGGGTATGGCGGCGGCGCTGGACGCGGGCGCTTGGGCAAGCACCGCGGAACAGCGCGCCGCCTTCGCCGCACGTGTCGCAGGCCAGCGCATGACCATCGGCGAGCAGGTCGATTACATCTATGCCCTGACCCACCCCGCGATGAGTGCGCAGGCCCTTCTGATACGGCTCGATGCCATGGGCTTCGCCGTCTCGGCAGGGAGCGCGTGCTCCTCCGGCACGCTCAAGAAAAGCCGGGTGCTCGATGCGTTCGGCGTACCCGATGATGTCGCGGCGCGCACGATCCGGGTGAGCTTGGGCTGGTCGACCACGCCCGAGGATCTGGAGCGGTTCGCGGAAGTCTGGGCTTCGCTCGCATGATCTACCTCGACTACCAGGCCACCACGCCCCTTGCGCCCGAAGCGCGCGAGGCGATGCTGCGCTGGCTCGGCGGGCCGGAGAGCGACACTTTCGGCAATCCGCATAGCCCCCACCGCATGGGCCGCATGGCCGCGGCTGCCATTGAGGCGGCGCGCGAACAGGTCGCCGCGCTGTTTCCACCGGACGGGCGGGTGATTTTCACCTCCGGTGCGACCGAGGCGATCAACCTCGCGATCAAGGGCACCGCACGCGGCGACGGCACCAACACCATCGCCGTCTCGGCGATCGAACATGCCGCAGTGCTCGATTGCGGCCACGCCATGCGCGAAACCACCGAGATGCTGGTGCTGCCGGTCGACCCCCACGGCCTCGTCGCGGAGGATACGGTCATCCCCGAAGGCACGCAGCTCACCGCGGTGATGCAGGTCAACAACGAGATCGGGACGATCCAGCCGGTCGAGGAACTGGCCGAGGCGGCCCATGCGGCGGGCGGCTGGTTCCTGTGCGATGCGGTGCAGGGCGCAGGCAAACTCGCGCCGCCAGCCCATGCCGACATGATCGCGGTCTCGGCCCACAAGCTCCACGGCCCCAAGGGCATCGGCGCGCTGTGGGTGCGGGACGGAGTGGACATTGCGCCCCAGACCCATGGCGGCGGGCAGGAGCAGGGGCTGCGCTCGGGCACGCTGAGCCCCGCGCTGATCGCAGGCTTTGGCGCGGCGGCGCGGCTGGCGCTGGCGCAGGGGCAAGAGGACGCCGCCCATGTCGAAGCCCTTTGGCACCGTGCCCGCGAGCTGTTCGACGGCTGGGAGCTGAACGGCAGCGCCGAGCACCGCTGGCACGGCAATCTCAACCTGCGCAAGGACGGGCTGGACGTCGCCCGGCTGATGAGCGAGTGCCGCTCGGTCATGTTCTCCGCCGGCTCGGCCTGCGCGAGTGGATCGGGCCGCCCAAGCCACGTGCTGCGCGCCATCGGCCTTACCGACGCACAAGCAAAGTCCTCTATCCGCCTCGGTTTCGGGCGCTATACGACGGCGCAGGAGATCGAGGCCGCCGCCGCCGCGATTCTCGCCGCCGCGAAGGAACAGGGTCTGTGAGCATCACCATCACCTTCATCGATCCGCGCGGAAGCACGGTCACCGCCAAGGCCGAACCGGGCGACAGCCTGCTGCGTGTCGGCCAGGCAGCGGGCCTGCCGCTCGAGGGCACCTGCGAAGGCCAGATGGCCTGCTCCACCTGCCACGTGATCGTCGCTGCCGAATGGTTCGACCGCCTGCCCCGCGCTGCGGAGGAGGAGGAGGACATGCTCGACTTCGCCGCCGGTGCGCGCCGCACGAGCCGCCTGTCGTGCCAGATCGAACTGACGGCCGAGATGGACGGCCTGTCCGTCAGCATCCCTGCCGAAAGCAGCGACGCCCGCCGTATGTAAGTGCCTCAACCCTGTGGAAACCCCTCTCCCTCGCGCCGCTCAGGGTTGCTAGACGGAGGCCATGTCCGAAACTCCGACCACTGAGGCATCGGACGATGGCTTTGACGCTATCGTCGATGCGCCCTTCGATGCCGCGCTGTCCGAGCGCTATCTCGTCTATGCACTCTCGACGATCACCGCCCGCTCGCTGCCCGATCTTCGCGACGGGTTGAAGCCGGTCCACCGCCGCCTCTTGTGGGCGATGCGGCAGCTGAAGCTCGATCCTTCCAGCGCCTTCAAGAAGAGCGCCCGCGTCGTCGGCGACGTGATCGGCAAGTATCACCCCCATGGCGACGCATCCGTCTATGACGCGATGGTCCGCCTCGCGCAGGATTTCGCGCTGCGCTATCCGCTGGTCGAGGGGCAGGGCAATTTCGGCAATGTCGATGGCGATAACGCCGCAGCCTATCGCTACACCGAAGCGCGCCTGACCAAGACCGCGCTGGAACTGATGTCCGGCCTCGATGAAGGCACGGTCGATTTCCTGCCGACTTATAATGGCGAGGAAATCGAGCCGGAAATCTTCCCCGGCCTGTTCCCCAATCTGCTCGCCAATGGCGCGAGCGGGATCGCGGTGGGCATGGCGACCTCGATCCCCAGCCACAATGTCGCGGAGATCATCGACGCGACGCTGGAGCTGATCGACAACCCCCATGTCGAGCACGCGCGGCTGATGGAGCTGTTCCACGGCCCCGATTTTGCCACTGGCGGACAGGTGGTCGATAGCGCGGCCGCGATTGCCGAGGCCTATCGCACGGGACGCGGCAGCTTCCGCCTGCGCGGCCGGTTCCATGCGCCCGAGGCCAAGGATCCGGGCGATATCGAGGCCGGGATCGAACGGCTCGGCGGCGGGCAATGGCAGCTCGTGATCTCGGAAATCCCCTATCAGGTGCCCAAGGGCAAGCTGATCGAGCAGATCGCGCAGGCCATTGCCGACCGCAAGTTGCCGATCCTCGAAGATGTGCGCGACGAAAGCGACGAAGCGATCCGCATCGTGCTGGTGCCCAAAAGCCGCAATGTCGATCCCGAGCTGCTCAAGGAGAGCCTGTTCAAGCTCACCGATCTCGAAACGCGCTTCAGCCTCAACCTGAACGTGCTCGATGCGCGCCCGGGCATGGGCCGCACCCCGATGGTGATGGGCCTCAAGGAACTGCTCGAAAGCTGGACCTTCGCGCAGATCGACATCCTCCAGCGCCGCGCGAAACACCGGCTGGAGCAGATCGAAAAGCGCCTTGAACTGGTGCGCGGCTACATCATCGCCTTCCTCAACCTCGACCGCGTGATCGAGATCATCCGCACCGAGGACGAGCCCAAGCCGGTGATGATGGCCGAGTTCGAACTCACCGACCGGCAGGCCGAAGCGATTCTCAACATGCGGCTGCGGAGCTTGCGCAAGCTCGAGGAAATGCAGCTGCGCAAGGAGCAGGACGAGCTTCTGGCCGAGCAGGACGAGCTCGAAAAGCTGCTCGAAAGCCCGGCCCGCCAGCGCACGCGCCTCAAGAAGGATCTGCGCAATCTGCGCAAGGACTATGCCGAGGACACGCTGATCGGTCGCCGCCGCACGCTGATTGCCGAAGCCGCGCCGACGATCGAATTCAGCATGGACGCGATGATCGAGAAGGCGCCGGTCACCGTGATCCTCTCCCAGAAGGGCTGGATCCGCGCGGCGAGCGGCCATGTGCCGCTGGATCAGGAGTTCAAGTACAAGGAGGGCGACGGCCTCGCCTTTATCCTCCACGCCCAGACCACCGACAAGCTGCTGCTCGCCGCATCCGACGGGCGCTTCTTCACGCTGGGCTGCGACAAGCTGCCGGGCGCGCGCGGGTTCGGCGAGCCCGTGCGCACGATGATTGACCTGGAAAGCGACGCCAATGTCGCGGCGCTGATGGTGCATCGCGCTGGCGGCAAGCTGCTGCTCGCCTCGAGCCTCGGCAAGGGCTTCGTGGCGGAGACCAGCGAGCTCCTCGCCGAGACCCGCAAGGGGCGGCAGGTGGTGAACCTCAAGGACGGGGCGAAGCTCAACGTCATCCGCCCGATTGCGGAAAGCCACGATCACGTCGCCTGCGTCGGCGACAACCGCAAGCTCGTCGTGTTCAACCTCGAAGAGCTGCCGATCATGGCGCGCGGTCAAGGGGTGCAGTTGCAGCGCTTCCGCGATGGCGGGCTGTCCGACGCGATAACCTTCGTGCTGGCTGACGGTCTCAGCTGGCAGATGGGAGGCTCGGGCGAGCGGACCCGCACCGAGACCGAAATCCGCATGTGGAAGGTGGCGCGCGGTGCTGCCGGACGGATGCCGCCGCAGGGCTTCCCCAAGTCGGGCCGGTTCGACTAGTCGAAGTCGAAGGCGCTCGATCCCAGCTCTTCGGCCAGCATCTGGTTGACGCGGTCGGCGCCGGGGAAGCCCTCGGCAATCCAGCGCGCCTCAAGCGATTTGAGGATGCGCGCGACGTCCGGCCCGGCGGTCACCCCGCGCGCGACAATGGCGCCGCCCTTGAGCGGAAAGACCGGCATTGTCCATTCCGCGAGCGCCTTCGCATCGCCGCCCAGCAGTAGCAGGCGATCGATCGCATGGGGCGCCGTGATGCGATAGGCGAGCGCGGCCGCGTTCGCGCTGTCGCCCGTCTGGCGCTCGGCTGCCGAGACCAGCCGGGTGCGCTGGACTTTCGAGAGGCGCAGGCGCGCAGCGACAGTCTCGCCCACCTCGGGCGAGGGCGGCAGCAGCGCCGCCAGCCGCCGCACGGGATCGGGGGCAAAGCCCTGCGCGGCCTCGGCTGCAATGACCCGCGCAAGGCAGGCCAGCTGCGGCGCGCCCGCCTCGGGCAGGATCACGCCCAACACGCCGCCCGCGCGCATCCGATCGAGGGTGGAGTGCGGATCGGGCAGGGCCAGCAGCGCCAGCAATTCCGCCGCAATCCGCTCGCGGCTGAGGCCCTTCAAGGTATGCGCCAAGGCAGCGCAGGCCGCCTCGGCAGCGGCATCAAGTTCGGCCCCGAAGCGCGCCTGAAAGCGGAAATAGCGCAGGATCCGCAAGTGATCCTCGGCAATGCGCTGCTCGGGCGAGCCGATGAAGCGCACCCGCCGCGCTGCGAGATCATCGAGCCCGCCGAAATAGTCGGCAATCTCCAGCGTCTCGGGATGGGCATAGAGCGCGTTGATGGTGAAATCGCGCCTTGCGGCGTCCTCGGGCCAGTCCTTGGCAAAGGCGATGGTGGCGCGCCGGCCATCGGTTGCCACATCGCGGCGCAGGGTGGTGATTTCGACCGGCCCGTCCTTGAGGATCGCGGTGACGGTGCCGTGTTCGATCCCGGTCGGCACGGTGCGGATGCTGGCCTTGCCGCAGCCCGCGATCACCTCGGCGGGCATCAGCTTCGTGGCGCAATCGACATCGTGGACGCTCGCGCCCAGCAGCCCGTCGCGCACAGCCCCGCCGACCCAGCGGATATTCTCTGCCCCTAGCGCGGCTGTCAGCGCGGCGAGCCCTGCGCGGCGGGGCCAATCGGCTTGCGAAAGATCACGCAGCATCTTTCAGCCTTTCCACCGCGATCCGCCGCGACAGGTTGGCGATGATCGCTGCCGTCACGCCCCAGATGCGGAAGCCCTGCCAGTCAAGCTCGAGATAGCGCCGGTTGGCCCCGCGCCAGAACACCTCGTTGGTGGTCCAGCTGGCAGGATCGAGCAGCAGGGCGAGCGGGGCCTGGAACCAGTCCGCCACCTCGATGGGATCGGGGGTCAGTTCAAGGTCCGGCGGCACCACGCCCAGCACCGGGGTCACCAGAAAGCCGGTGCCGGTGTGATAGACATCGCTGGTGCCGATCACCCGCACCGCTTCGCGCGGCAGGCCCAGTTCCTCCTCCGCCTCGCGCAGGGCGGCGGTGACGGCATCCTCGCCCGGATCGATCTTGCCGCCCGGAAAGGCGACCTGACCGGGATGATCGCGCATCCCGCGGGGGCGCTGGGTGAGGATCACCTGCGGATCATGCGGCACGTCGGTGATCGCGATCAGCACCGCGGCCGGCGTGGCTCTGCCATCCATCGCAAAATGGGCATCGGACAGGAGATCGGGGATCTCGCGCGCGTGCCCTTCGGCAAACAGGCGGGCGAGCGGCTCGTAGAGGCTGGGACGGGCAGACACAGTCATGGCAGCAGCGCAAACTCCGCGCCCTGACTGGCGATCCGCCAGCCATTGTTCTCGGCCCCCTCGGCCAGCGCCAGATCGACCAGCTGGGTCCAGGTCGAGCGGTTGAGCCGCGCCTCGCACCCGCGCCGGACGTGCAGATAGACCGCCGGATTGTCGGCATCGCCCGCCGCGCGCAGGGGGTGCTCCGGCCCGGCGATCACGAGGTCATCGGTGTTGAGGCGGAAGGCGAGGGCATCATCGGCGCGCGCGCAGTCGGTCGCCACGAAGGCGGCATCATCGACTTCGATCGAGAGTTTCTCGAACGGGGTGACCAGCCAGTGCTGGCCCGCTTCGTCCCGGGTGAGCAAGCCCGCAAAGGCGCGCACCATCGCCTCGCGGCGGATCGGTCCGCCCTCGTGATACCAGGTGCCGTCAGCCGCGATCCGCATGAAGCTGTCGCCGATCTTTTGCGGCGCCCAGCCTTCGACCGGCGGCAGCTTGCGCTCCGCCACAAGGCCCGCGATTTCGGCGAGCGTCAGACTGGCGAGATAGGGCGGCGGTTCGTAGGGCATTGCGGATCGGGGATGGCAGATGCGGCGGCGAACGGGAAGGGGTTAGCTTTGCCCCGTCGCCTCCCAAGGCCTCAGCATGCCTTCGGCCGGCATTGCGGCAAGCGCCGTGCCGCGCGCCAGCAGGCGGTGGGGTTCGTAAGGGCCGGGGCAGCGCCAGCCGCCCGTCATCGCCGCGGAAAAGCCCCAGCGGCCGTAATACTCCGCGTCCCCGATCAGCACCTGAGGAAGGGCGGGGCCACCTGTGCCCGCCAGCCGCGCGTCCTCGGCGATCATCGCGCTCATCAGGCCCACGCCGAAGCCTTCGCCCTGCCTTTCGGGCACCACGGCGACCGGCCCGACCATCACCAGCGGCACCTGTCCCTGCTTGGTCTGGAGTGCGATCGGCCAGCACTGGATCGTGCCGACCAACAGATCATTCTCGTCGAGCGCGGCGAGGCTGAGGCCGGGCAGCCACGGCATGCCCTCGCGGATGCGATAGGCAGTGCGCGCGTGGCGCTCCGGCCCGAAGGCGCGGTCCAGCACCTCCTCGATCATGGCGGGATCGACCGCCTCGAGCGGGATAATGGTTGCCGTTGTGGAGGCCATCAGCGGGCGGTGAGCTTCAGGAGCCGTGCGCCCTTGCCGTCCTCGGCCACCCAGATGGCGCCGTCCGGCCCCTGGGCAAGGCTGCGCAGGCGATTGGCAAAATCGTAGCGGGCGGCCTCCCGCGCCCTTTCGCCATCGAAGGCGACATCGACCAGCGCCTGGGAACCGAGCCCGGCCATCAGCGCATGGCCCTTCCAGCCTTTGAACATGGTGCCCGAATAGATCAGCGTGTCGCCCGGCGCGATCACCGGGGTCCAGCTGAGGGCGGGCTGGGCGAAGCCGTCGGACGGCTCATGATCGGGGATCGGATCGCCGTTGTAATGCTCGCCGTTCGAGCGGATCGGCCAGCCGTAATTGGCGCCGGGCTTGACGAGGTTCAGCTCGTCACCGCCTGCCGGGCCGTGCTCGACCTCCCACAGCCGGCCAGCCGCGTCCCAATCCATACCGAGGATGTTGCGGTGCCCGAGCGACCAGATCTCCGCGGTAACGCCGCCCTTGTCAGCCATGGGATTGCCCGCAGCGGGCGTGCCGTCGAGATTGAGGCGTACGATCTTGCCCAGCGTCGTGCCGGTATCCTGCGCCGGCTGCATCTTCTGCCGCTCGCCGCTGGCGATGAAGAGATACTTGCCATCGGGCGAGATCGAGAGGCGATGCGAATAGTGGCCGCGCCCCGTCACCTTGGGGGTCTGGCGCCAGATCACCGAGAGGCCTTCGATGGTGCAAGCGGTGGCCGAGGCGCAAACCAGCGTGCCCTTGCCGACCGCCGCGCCGCGGGTGTCGTTCTCGCCCGCTTCGGCCCAGCTCAGATAGATCGTGCGCCCGCCAAGCTTCGCCGAGGCTTCCGCGGGCAGGAAGGCGATGTCGCCGAGCCCCCCCTGACCGCCATAGGCCACCGTGGGCGCGCCGCTGACAGTGCCCGTGGTGCCGCTGGCGGTGTCGATGAACTTCACCGCGCCCGCCTTTTCCGTGACGAACAGCACGCTGGTGCCGGGCGCAAAGGCGATCGCCCAGGGCTCCTCGAACGTCGCGACTTCGCTGGTGGTGAAGGGCGCGGCCTCGGCCGAGGCGGCAGCTGCGCTGTCCCCGGTTTCGGCATTCGCACAGCTTGCCAGCATCAGCGCGGACACGGAAAGAGCAGCGAGCAGGCGGGACGAGGGGATCATGCTGGGGGTCACTCCGGGTTTCACAGGTCAGGGCGAGGCGATCATCATCGGGGTCGACGAGGCTGGCCGCGGGCCGCTCGCCGGGCCGGTGGTGGCCGCGGCGGTTGTGCTTGGGCGCGCGATACCTGCGGGGCTCGACGATTCCAAGCGCCTTTCGGCAAAGCGCCGCGCCGTGCTCGATGTGGCGATCCGCGAGACCTGCTGCTGGGCGGTGGCGGTGGTCGATCCGCAAGAGATCGACCGGGTCAACATCTTCCAGGCCACCATGCTCGCCATGACCCGCGCGGTCGCCAGCCTTGCCGGCGCGATCGGCGGAGCGGTGGGCGAAGTGCTGATCGACGGCAACATGACCCCTGCCTGCCGCTGCGGCGATTGGCGCTGGCCGGCCCGCGCGATCGTCGGCGGGGACGGGATCGAGCCTGCCATCAGCGCCGCCTCGATCATCGCCAAGGAATGGCGTGACCGGCTGATGCTGGAGGCCGCCGCCGCGCACCCGCACTACGGGTGGGAGCGCAACAAGGGCTATGGCACGGCCGAACACATGGAGGCCCTGCGCATCCACGGCCCCAGCCCTCTGCACCGCCGCAGCTTTGCTCCCGTCGCGCAGGCCAGCCTGCTCTGATCGGAAAAATTGTGCGGCTTCGCAGGGCGGGTGAGTCCTCCGGGCCACACCGCTGCATATCGAGTCCCGGCGATGGGCGCGGACTCAACATCTTGTGTCGGTCCCGCTTCGTTCCACCACCGAGGCGGGGGTTTTACCACCCGTTAACCATGTTTGCCGTAAAATTAGGCGCTTGACGCAGACTCCTCAAGGACTCATGCCTGTGGATAAGTTGCAGGCGAGAACAGCGGGGACATTCCGGTGAGTGTGATAGAAAAGGCGAGATTGCGTTCTGAAATCGCTGAAAAAGCGGTTAAATCAGTGCGTACGCCAGAATTGCCGCTGGGCCGCATCCTGCCGGGGGACTGCATCGCGGCGATGCGCTCGCTGCCGTCGGCCAGCGTCGATCTCGTGTTCGCCGATCCGCCCTATAATCTCCAGCTCGGCGGCGATCTCAATCGCCCGGACGGCAGCCATGTCGATGCAGTTACCGATCACTGGGACCAGTTCGACAGCATGGCGGCCTATGACAAGTTTACCCGCGAATGGCTGACCGAGGCGCGCCGCGTATTGAAGCCCGATGGCGCGCTGTGGGTGATCGGCAGTTACCACAACATCTTCCGCGTCGGCTCTATCCTGCAGGATCTCGGCTTCTGGATCCTCAACGATATCGTCTGGCGCAAGACCAATCCCATGCCCAATTTCAAGGGCACCCGCTTCACCAATGCGCATGAAACCCTGATCTGGGCGAGCATGGGCGAGAAGTCGCGTTACCACTTCAATTACCGCGCGATGAAGACCCTGAACGACGAGCTGCAGATGCGCTCCGACTGGGTCATGCCGATCTGCGCCGGGGCCGAGCGGCTCAAGGAAAACGGCAAGAAAGCGCACCCCACCCAGAAGCCCGAGGCGCTGCTCTACCGCGTGCTGCTGGCGACGACCGAGAAGGGCGACGTCGTGCTCGATCCATTCTTCGGCACCGGCACCACCGGAGCGGTGGCCAAGCGGCTTGGCCGCCAGTGGATCGGCTGCGAGCGCGAGGACTTCTACCGCGGCGTTGCCGAAAAGCGGATCGCCAAGGAGCTTCCGCTTGATGAGAGCGCTCTCACGACCATGCAGAGCCCACGTTCCGCGCCCAAAGTGGCCTTCGGCGCTGTGGTCGAGGCCGGGCTGATCCCTCCAGGCAGCAAGGTGTTCGACAAGAAGCGCCGCTGGATCGCCACGGTACGCGCCGACGGCTCGCTCGAATGGGACGGCAAGACCGGCTCGATCCATGGGCTCGGCAAGGACTTGCAGGGCGCGCCCTCGTGCAATGGCTGGTCGTTCTGGCATTACCAGACCGGAGGCGATATTCAGCCGATTGACGCTGCCCGCCAGCTTTACCTTCTCGCCAGCGAGGACTGACCGCCCACAAGCCCATGACCGACGCCGTCTATCTCTACCCCATATCCTTCGTCACCGGCCCGCAGGAGGTCGATGGCGATGCTGTGCGGCTCGGCGGGACGATGGCCTATGCCAGCGAATTCGTGCTGGTGATGCGGTTTGACGGGGTGCTGGTGGAGCGGATCATCACCACGCCTGCGGGGATGGACGAGGCGATCGGCCTGCTGCCCGATGTGCTGGCCCGCGACGCGGCGCAGCAATTCGCCAATTTCCGCAAGGTTCACGCGCCCTTGCAGCTCGGCAATCGCACCATCCGGCTCGATCAGCCGCAGGTGATGGGCATCCTCAATGTGACGCCCGACAGTTTCTCCGACGGCGGCATCAATGATGATCCCCAGATTGGGCGCGATCATGCGGCCGCGATGCTGGAGGCGGGCGCGGCGATCATCGATATCGGCGGGGAAAGCACCCGTCCGGGCGCTGCGGCGACCTTCGAGGACGAGGAAATCCGCCGCGTTGTTCCGGCGGTGGAGTATTGTGCGGCCATGGGCGCCGCGATCAGCGTCGACACCCGTCGCGCGGGTGTGATGGAGGCCGCGCTGGCGGCGGGCGCGCATATGATCAACGACGTCTCGGCGATGCGCTATGATCCGCGCACGACCGAGCTGATCGCCTCGCACCGCTGCCCGGTGGTGCTGATGCATGCGCCGGGCGCAGGCGAGGATCTGCACGCGGGCGGGCAGTACAAGGACGCCGCGAGCGAGGTCTATGACTTCCTCAAACTGGCGCGCGCCCGGGCGATTGCGGCTGGGATTGCCGAGGAGCGCATCCTGCTCGATCCGGGCATCGGTTTCGGCAAGTCGCTGGCTGAAAACCTTTCGCTCATCAATGCCTTGCCGATGTTCCACGGGCTCGGCAGCCCGATCCTGCTGGGGGCGAGCCGCAAGCGCATGATCGGCGCTCTGTCGAACGAGGAGGCGGCTGATGCACGGCTCGCCGGTTCGATCGCGCTGGCGGTGAAGGGCATGGATGCGGGTGTCCACCTGCTGAGGGCGCATGATGTTCCCGAGACGGTGCAGGCCCGCAATGTCTGGCGGGGCTTGCGCGATGCGGCGCTGACGACCTTCAATCAGGTCGCGCCAGTCTGAACCCTTCCCACAGCGTCGCTCTTCTGTCACTCAGCGCGGCCAGAACACTCTCACACCCCACCGATTCAGGGAGCCCCTCGATGCGCCTGTCGCTGCTTGCCGCTACCGTTCTTGCCGCCGCCGCCAGCCCCGTGCTGGCCCAGAGCAGGGATGTGCCCCCGGGCGTCAATCTCACGCCGGATCAACTGCTTGCGCCCTATTATGCCGAGCTGCGCAAGAAGGTTGCGATGCCGGTCGCCGGGCCGACGCCTGCGCTCAGCCCCGCCACCACGCTGACCCGCATCGCCTTTGGCAGCTGCAACCACCAGAACGCGCCGCAGCACATGTGGGCGCAGATCGCGGCGGCCAATCCGCAGCTGTTCCTGATGATCGGCGACAATGTCTACGGCGATACCGGCTGGGATGCCGACGCCGGGCTGGAGAGCCTGCGCAGTTCCTACGCGCTTCAGGCTTCGCACCCCGAATTCAAGGGCTTCCGCGCGAAATTCCCGATGATGGCGACCTGGGACGACCATGATTTCGGCCTCAATGACGCGGGCGGCAATTTCCCGATGCGGCGCTGGGCCGAAGAGCTGTTCGAGACCTTCTGGGGGTCCTCCGATGCCGTGCGCGGGCGGGACGGGATCTATGAAAGCTCCATCACCGGCCCCGAGGGCAAGCGCGTGCAGGTGATCCTGCTCGACACCCGCTTCTTCCGCTCTGACCTGAAGAAGGCCCCGTGGTCGAAGGACCGCCCGCCGCTTGGTGGCTATGTTCCTGATGATGCTCCGGAAAAGACTGTGCTCGGCGCGGACCAGTGGGCCTGGCTCAAGGCCGAGCTGGCCAAGCCCGCGGACCTGCGCATCGTGGTCTCCTCGACCCAGGTCATCACCCAGGCCCACCAGTTCGAGGGCTGGACCAACTTCCCCGCCGAGCGCACCAAGCTGCTCGAAATGCTGGCGGGCCGCGAGGCGAGCGGGCTGGTCATGCTTTCGGGCGACCGCCACGCTGCGGGTATCTACAAGACTGAAATCAAAGGCGAAACAATGTGGGAGCTGACCAGCTCCTCGCTCAATCTCGCCTTCGGCAGCGACATCGAACGCGCCACTTCGCGCGAGCCTGATCCCGCCCGCGTCACGCCCTTTTTCCCGATCGAGAATTACGGCCTGATCGATATCGACTGGAAGGCGAAGACGCTCACCATGACCCTCAAGGGCAACACCAGCGCCACGCTGGCGGAGCAGGCCTTCAGCTGGTGACACCTGTTTCACGTGAAACAGCAAAAACACCCGTTCTTGCAATGTTTCACGTGAAACATTTTTGGCCCTGTTGGAATGGCGCGAAAAATCCTCTGCAAATCAGAGGGTAAAGCCGCCGTCCGAGACCAGCACGTGGCCCGTAATGTTGGAATTGGCGTCTGACAGCAGGAAGCAAATGCTCTCCGCCATCTCCTGAGGCGAGGCAAAGCGGCCCGAAGGCGTGGTCTTGGCCATCGCCTTCAGCGTCGCCTCGCGCCCGATCCGTTCGACCGATGCGAGGAAGTCCGGGCCGCTTTCCCAGATCGCGGTGTCGACCCCGCCCGGCGCAATCGCGTTGACGCGGATGCCGGCTTTCGCGTTCTCGGCGGCTGCGATGCGCGCCATGTGGGCGACTGCCGCCTTGGAGACGCCGTAAGGCCCGATCCCCGGCAGCGGCTTCAATCCGGTGGTCGAGGACACCACGACCACGCTGCCACTCTTGCCCGCCATGGCCCGCAGCGATGTCGCCAAAGTCAGGAAAGCCCCGTCGAGATTGACGTCCATGACGCGGCGCCATTCGGCAAGGCTAAGGCTCGCCAAAGGCCCACCTGCGCCGATCCCGGCATTGACCACGGCATGGTCAAGCCCGGCGAGGCGTGGCTCTAGCGCCTGCCATAGCGCCTCGTCCGCGACGCTGCCGACGATGCGGTGCACCTCCACGCCGGGAAAATCGAGCGCGTCGAGCCCCGGCCCGTCCACATCGACGAGGAACAGCTTTGCTGCTCCGCGCTCCGCCAGCATGGTCGCACAGGCCGCACCGATCCCCGATGCTGCCCCGGTGACGAGCGCAGAGCGCCCCTTGAAATCCTGAAGTGTTGTCATGCCAGCGCGGCTAGGCGCGCGCGGCCCGCTAATCAAGCCGCGCCGATCAAGCCGCGTTATCAATGCCCAGATCGGAAAGCTTGCGATAGAGCGTCGAGCGCCCGATCCCGAGCCTGCGCGCCACCTCGGTCATGCGGCCGCGATAATGGCCGATGGCAAGGCGGATCACGTCGGCCTCGATCTCTTCCAGCGGGCGCAGGTTGCCGTCCTCGGTGTAGAGCATGACGCCCACCCCGTCATGCGATGCGAGTGAACGGCTGTTGTCCTGTTCGCCGAGCATCTCCGAAAGCTGCGGGAAGCTGTCTTCGGTCAGCGTGTTGCTTTCGCAATAGACCGCCGCGCGGAACAGCACCGATTGCAGCCGGCGGACATTGCCCGGCCAGTCATAGGCGGCGAGCAGCGCCAGCGCGCTCTCGGAAATCGAGAGGTGATTGAGGCCCGGCTGTTCGCCGATGCGGGCGAGGAAATGGCGGGTGAGGGCAGGAATATCGCCGGTGCGTTCGCGCAAAGCGGGCAGGCGGATGCGGGTCGCGCCGAGCTTGGCTGCCAGCTCCTCGTCGAATTGTCCGGCCTCCACCAGCCGGTCGAGCCCGGCATTGCTGGTGACGAGCAGGCGCACATCGACGCGGAAGCCGTAGCTTGCGCCCACGGGGCGGATGATGCCGCTCACCAGCGCTTCGCACAGGCGCTGCTGGAGCGCCGGGGTGAGCCGGTCGATCTCGTCGAGGATCAGCGTGCCGCCGTCGCAATGCTGGAAGGCGCCGATCTGGCGATCGAAAGCGCCGGGGAAGCTGCCGGGTTCGTGCCCGAACAGCACCGATTCGATCGAGCCGGTGGGGATCGAGGCAAGGTTGATGATCCGCAGCGGATCCTTGGCGCGCGGGGATGCGCCATGCATCGCGCGCATCAGCATTTCCTTGCCCGTGCCGCTTTCGCCTTCGATCAGTACATGGCCCTGGCCGCGCGCGGCCTTGGCGGCCTGCGCCAGCGCGGTGCGGAATTGCGGGGCGGTGCCGATCATCGCATCGAAATCGAGGCTGGCCGACATTTTCTCGGTCAGCGGGGCAAGCTCGTCGCGCGGGGTCTCGCGGGTGGTGACAGAGCGCAGGGCTTCCATCAGCCGGTCGGGCGAGACAGGCTTGACCAGATAGTCGCTCGCGCCCGCCCGCATCGCTTCGACCGCGAGCAGCGGCGAGGCGCTGGTGGTGAGCATCAGGATGGGGAGCGCGGGGCGGCGGGATTTCAATTCGGCAATCAGCGCGCAGGCATCATCGCCCGGCACCCATTGATCGAGCAGGATGGCGGAAAGCTGCATCCCTTCGCGCGTGCCCAGTACGGCAATCGCGGTTTCGGCATCGGGAGCGACGATCGTGCGCCAGCCCTCGCGCGCTGCAATCGCCGAGATCAGCCGCGACTGGGCCGGCTCGTCGTCGATCAGCATCACGATTCGCGCATCGCTGTGCGCTTCGGGGTGGCTATCCATCTCCGCCATTCGCCTTGCCGCTCGCCTTTCCTTCGCCGGGGCCTGTCCCCGGTGACACGGCTCGGTCATAGGACGTGCGGGTAAAGACGGGATTAAGACCGTCCCGGCGCGGGACACATCGGCGGCAGGCGCTGCGGGCTGGGGAGAGACGCATCCTGCCATTAAAGGTGACTTGAGCGCACGGCTCTGCTTCGATACGGGGGCAGGCAGAAAAATCTATGCCGCCAGATTTGTGGCAACCAATTGCCGCCTGCGGTGTTCAGGAACCCAAGGGGAAGAGAAAATGACTGTTCACGACATGGATAAGGCCAACGAAACCTATGGCGGGTTCATGGCCACGCTGAAGTGGGCCGTGCCGGTGATCGCGCTGATCGCCTTCGCGGTTGTCGCGGCGATCGCGAACTAAGCGCGCCTGCCAGTGAAGATCGCCATCCTCAAGGAACGCGCCGCCGGGGAAACCCGCGTTGCTGTGACGCCGGAAACGGCCAAGAAGTTCGCCGCCCTCGGGCTGGCGGTCGCGGTCGAGGCGGGAGCGGGGGCCATCTCCTCGATCACCGATGCCGCCTATGAAGAGGTAGGCGCGAGCGTAGGGGATGCTGCGGCCACGGTGAAGGATGCCGATATCATCCTCGGCATTCAGGCGCCCGATGTGGCGCTGCTCAAGGGCGCAAAGCCCGGCGCATGGGTCGCCGCGCTGTTCGATCCCTTTGCCAAGCGCGATGTGGTGGATGCCTATGCGGCCGCCGGCCTTGAGGCGCTGAGCATGGAGTTCATGCCGCGCATCACCCGCGCGCAGTCGATGGACGTCTTATCCTCGCAGTCGAACCTTGCCGGATACAAGGCGGTGCTGGCGGCAGCGGCGCAATATGGCCGCGCTTTCCCGATGATGATGACGGCGGCCGGCACGGTGCAGGCCGCGCGCGCCTTCATCATGGGTGTGGGCGTGGCGGGGCTTCAGGCGATCGCGACGGCGCGGCGTCTGGGCGCACAGGTTTCGGCCACGGATGTGCGCTCGGCCACCAAGGAACAGATCCAGTCGCTGGGTGCCAAGCCGATCTTCGTCGAGAATGTCGCCGGGATCGAAGGCGAAGGCTCGGGCGGCTATGCCACGGAAATGAGCGAGGAATACCAGAAGGCGCAGGCCGAACTGGTGAGCTCGCACATCGCCAAGCAGGACATCGTCATCACCACCGCGCTGATCCCGGGCCGCGCTGCGCCGCGCCTGATCACCGATGCGCAGATCGCGACGATGAAGCCGGGCAGTGTGATCTTCGATCTCGCGGTGGCGCAGGGCGGGAATGTCGAAGGTTCGGTGGCGGATGAAGTCGTGGTGAAGCACGGCGTGTTCATCATCGGCTTCTCGAACACGCCTGCGCACCTGCCCGCTGACGCTTCGGCGCTGTTTGCGCGCAACCACTACAATTTCCTCAGCGCCTTCTGGGACAAGGAAGCCGGCAAGCCCGTGCTCGACGATGAAATCGGCGGCGCGATCCGGCTGACGCAGGGCGGCAAGGTCGTCAACGAACGGCTGGCGGGGTGAAGCTCCTCAAGTGGTATCTCGCCGCAGTGCTCGCGGCGTTCATGCCGGCTGCGGCCCAGGCGCAGTTGCTGCTGCCGTTCTGGACGATGGACGAGTACAAGGCCGAGGCCGCTCCGGCGCCGGTGGCGCATGAATTCCAGGGCCGGCTCTATGGCGTGAACATGCTTCCGATGGAGATGTTCACGCTGTCGGAGGACGTGTTTCAGGACAATGGCCGCATCGCCGCGCCTGCGGGCACGCAGCTGATCGGCCTTGCCTTCGTGCGCGGCGGGGCCTGCGCGATCTTCCCGCCCAAGCTGGCCGCGGGCGCTGCGATCATGGCCTGGGGCGCGGACCGGCACCTGTGCTTCGTTGACGAGAACCAGGGCGGCACCTTCGACAAGTATTTCTTCCGGCAGGGCGACAAGCAGGGCTTCTTCAACCCCTTGCAGTCGGTGTCGGGCGAGCGTCTGGCGCTGACCGGCGGCAAATATGCCAAGGCCGAGCGCACCGGGATGGAAGGCAAGCTCGAATGGGTCGTCTCCTCGCAGAAGTGCAAGGAGATCGACAAGAAGACCAAGCCGCGCCTGCGCTGCCGGGTCTATATCGGCCTTAGCGTCATCAAGCCCAACGGCGCGCCGCTCGGCTCTGCCACGCTGACTTACGGGCGGCAGTTCGATCTGTTTCCCGCCGAAACCCAGAACTTTGTCGAATTCTTCGGCCTGAAGCTCACCGCGACGGCGGCGGGCCCGGGCCAGGTCACCTACGAATTGACGCAGCCCAAGCGCAATGCCGCGTTCCTGCTGCGCTAACCAGAGCGAGCCCATGGACTTTATCTCTATCCTGTCGATCTTCGTCTTGGCCTGCTTCGTGGGCTATTACGTCGTCTGGTCGGTGACCCCGGCGCTTCACACTCCGCTGATGGCGGTGACCAACGCGATCTCCTCGGTGATCATCGTCGGCGCGCTGATCGCGTCGGCGGAAGCCGCCAGCCCGATCGCCAAATATCTCGGCCTGTTCGGGGTGGTGCTCGCCAGCATCAACATCTTCGGCGGCTTCGCCGTGACCGAGCGCATGCTCGCGATGTACAAGAAGAAGGAGAAGTGAGCATGGACTTCTCCCTGCTTTCCGCAGCCGCATCCGGTGAAGGCGGCACCCCGGCATGGGCGATGCTCGCCTACCTCGTTTCGGGCGTGTTCTTCATCCTCGCGCTGCGCGGGCTTTCGAGCCCCGCCACCTCGCGCACCGGCAACCGCAACGGCATGATCGGCATGGCGCTGGCAGTGGGTACGACGCTTGTCACCCACAACATCGCCAACATCGTCGAAATCCTGATCGCGGTCGGCATCGGCGGCGCGATCGGCGTGGTTGTCGCCCGCCGCATCGCGATGACCGCGATGCCGGAACTCGTCGCGGGCTTCCACAGCCTCGTGGGTCTCGCGGCCGTGGTCGTCGGCCTTGGCGCGTGGCTCGATCCGCAGTCCTTCGGGATCGTTGACGCAGCCGGGCAGATCCTTGCCGTGAGCCGCGTCGAACTCGGCCTTGGCATCGCCATCGGGGCGATCACCTTCTCGGGTTCGATCATCGCCTTCCTCAAGCTTTCGGGCCGGATGAGCGGTTCGCCGATCATGCTGCCGGGCCGCCATGTCATCAACCTCGGCACGCTGGCCGCGATCCTCGGGCTGATTGCCGCCTACACCATCTCGCCGGCTGGCGGGGCGGGCGAGGGCTGGATGGTCATCGCGGTCGCCGTGCTCGCCTTCATCATCGGCTTCCTGCTGATCATCCCGATCGGCGGGGCGGACATGCCGGTCGTGGTGTCGATGCTCAACTCCTATTCGGGCTGGGCGGCGGCGGCGATGGGCTTCACGCTGGGCAACAGCGCGATGATCATCACCGGCGCGCTGGTCGGCTCCTCGGGGGCGATCCTCAGCTACATCATGTGCCGCGCGATGAACCGCAGCTTCATCTCGGTGATCGCGGGCGGCTTTGGTGCCGACGCGGGCGCTGGCGGCGGTGCTGGCGGCGCGCGCGAACAGCGGCCCTACAAGCAGGGCTCGGCTGAAGACGCGGCCTACATGCTCGAACAGGCCGAGAAGGTCATCATCATCCCCGGCTACGGGATGGCGGTCGCCCAGGCCCAGCACGCGCTCAGGGAAATGGGCGACAAGCTCAAGGAAAAGGGCGTGGAGGTGAAGTATGCCATCCACCCCGTCGCCGGCCGTATGCCCGGGCACATGAACGTGCTGCTGGCCGAGGCTTCGGTGCCTTATGACGAGGTGTTCGAACTCGAAGACATCAACTCCGAATTCGCCCAGTGCGACGTCGCCTTCATCATCGGCGCGAACGACGTGGTGAACCCGGCCGCCAAGACCGACAAGTCCAGCCCCATCTACGGGATGCCGGTGTTCGACGTCGACAAGGCTAAGCAGGTGTTCTTCATCAAGCGCTCGATGGGCGGCGTGGGCTATGCCGGGGTCGATAACGACGTGTTCTACATGAACCAGACCGTCATGCTCCTCGCCGACGCGAAGAAGATGGTCGAGGAAATCGTCAAGTCGCTCGATTAAGGGCCACGCTGCAATGAAGAAGCTGCTGCTCTGGATTGTCGTGCTGGCCGGACTGGCGGGCGGAGCGCTGGCCTCGGGCCTTGCCGATCCGCTGGTCGCCTGGCAGGTCAAGGGCTCGCTGGTGGCCTCGGGCCTCGGCGAGAACCGCGCCGAGTGCATGGCCGACCGGATGGTGGAGCGCCTGACGCTCGGCCAGCTGTGGAAGCTGCGGCAAGGCATGGCCCCGCAGGAAGGCGAGCCGGAGAATGCCGAGGGCCTTGGCGAGATGATCAAGCGGCTGCGGCGCGTGGGCGACGGCGAGGCGGTCGCCGTGCTGACCACGAGCGCGGGGCTGTGCGCCATCGGTTTGGGGTAAGAAGCTCCGCGCTTGCCTTTTCTCCCCCCAATGCGCCACACTGCGCAGCGGAGAGGGAGAACATCATGAACCGCATCGCTTTTGCCGCCGCCTTGCTCGCGAGCACCGCGCCGCTGGCTGCCGAAACCCACCGCGTCGAGGCGGGCGAGGGCGCAGGCCAGCGCTTGCAGGAGGCGCTGATTCTGGCCGCGCCCGGCGATGTGATCGAACTGGGCGAGGGTCGCTTTGCGCTGACCGACGGGCTCAGCCTCGATGTCGACGGGGTGACAGTGCGCGGGGCGGGCATGGACAAGTCGGTGCTCGACTTCACCACCCAGGCGGGCGCGGGCGAGGGGCTTCTCGTCACAAGCGACAATGTCACCTTGCGCGATTTCGCGGTTGAGAACCCCAAGGGCGACGGGATCAAGTCCAAGGGCGCAGACAATATCGTCTATCATGCCATCCGGGTCGAATGGACTGGCGGGCCGAAGGCTACCAACGGCGCCTATGGCATCTATCCTGTCGAAAGCACCGGCGTGCTGGTGCAGGGCTCGATCGTCTCGGGCGCATCGGATGCGGGGATCTATGTCGGCCAGAGCCGCGACATCACGGTTCAGGGCAATATCGCCAAGTTCAACGTCGCCGGGATCGAGATCGAGAACAGCCGCAACGCGCTGGTCACGGGCAATGTCGCCACACGCAATACCGGCGGCCTCTTGGTGTTCGACCTGCCCGGTCTGCCCGTCATGGGCGGGGGCAATGTGATCCTGCGCGGCAATGTGGTGTCCGATAACGACACGCCCAACTTCGCGCCTCCGGGCAATATCGTCGCCAGCGTCAGGCGTGGCACCGGCGTGCTGGTGATGGCCAATGACGGCGTGCTGATCGAGGACAACGCCTTCGACAACAACCCCACCGCCCACGTGATGGTGGTGGCCTATGTCCAGCTCTTCGAGGATCCGCGCTACAACCCCTATGCCCGCAACGTGATCGTCGGGCCCAACGCCTTCGGGCGCGGGGGGGATGATCCGCAGCTTGATGGCAAGGAGGCGCTGCTTGCCGCTTTCGGCGGAGCGCTGCCGCCGGTGCTCTGGGACGGCATCAAGGAGGACGAGGACACCGGCCTCAGGATTGCCGAGGGGGTGACGGGCTGGACGCTCAACCTCTCGAAGCCTGGCCAGAGCCTTGCCGAAGCCCAGCCCGGGCCGCTGGAGCTGACCCCGCTGGAAAGCTGGGCCTTCCCCGATGTCGGCGCGCCCGCCGAGCTGGAGGCGCGGCTGAAGTGAAGCGCGGCCTCGGCCTCCTTGCGCTCGCTTGCGCCACCTTTGGCGCGGCGCTGGCCGATGCGACGGTGCTGGAGCCGGCGCCGGTCAATGATGCGGCGATTATGGGCTCGGGTTTTCCCAAATCCTTAAGCGAATATGCCTTCTTTCAGGATGGGCGCAGGCAGGATCCGGGCGCGCGGGTTCACCCTTACGCGCTCAACACCCCGCTGTGGTCGGACGGGGCGGAGAAGCTGCGCTTCATCTACCTGCCCGCAGGCACGCAGCTTGCCGCCGACGGGGAGGGCCTGCTGCGCTTTCCGGTCGGCGCGGCGATCATCAAGACCTTTGCCTTTGGCGAAGGGGCCGAGCGCCGCCTGATCGAGACCCGCGTGCTGCTCCACCGCGCGGAAGGCTGGGTGGCGCTGCCCTATCGCTGGAACATCGAGCAGACCGACGCGACACTGGCGCTGGCGGGCGGGCGGGTCGACCTCACCACACCGGCGGGGGAGGCGATCTCCTATGCCATCCCTAACAAGAACCAGTGCAAGACCTGCCATTCCAAGGACGGCGCGGTGATCCCGATCGGCCCCAAGGCGCGCAATCTCTCCGCCGATTGGCTGGGCGACATGAGCGCCAAGGGCGTGCTGGCGGGCGACATTGCGGGCGGCAATCGTCTGCCCGACTGGCGCACCCATGCGACCGGCCCCGCTGCGCCGCTGGCGCGCGCCTATCTCGATGTGAACTGCGCCCATTGCCACCAGCCGGGCGGGGGCGCGTCCAATTCGGGCCTCGATCTGCGCTGGGAGCAGCAGGACGCGCACGCGATCGGCATCGCCAAGCGCCCGGTCGCGGCGGGCCGCGGGGCTGGCGGACATGATTTCTCGGTCGTGCCGGGCGCGCCCGACGCCTCGATCCTGCTCTACCGGATGGACAGCGCCGAGCCGGGCATCGCCATGCCCGAACTCGGCAAATCGAGCGTCGACAAGGATGGCGTGGCAGTGGTGCGGCGCTGGATTGCGGAGATGAAATGAAAAAGTGGCTTGTGCGCGCAGGTTTAGCGCTTTTCGGCATCCTCCTGATTGCCTTCCTCGTGTTGCGCACGCCCGACACGGATGTCGCGGAGATGCGCGCGAAATACGGCGCTCCCCCGTCGCAATTCGTGGAGATCGGCGGCGGGGTGACTGTCCACCTGCGCGACGAGGGGCCCAAAGACGCGCCCGCGATCATCCTGCTCCACGGCTCCAATGCCGATCTCCACACCTGGCAGCCGTGGGTGGAGGCATTGAAGGGCCAATACCGCGTGATCCGCTTCGATCAGGTCGGCCATGGCCTCACCGGGCCTGATCCGCAGGATGATTACTCCACCGCCAATTTCGTCGCCGATATCGGCGCGGTGGCGGACAAGCTGGGCCTTGAGCGCTTCGTGATCGGCGGCAATTCGATGGGGGGCAAGCACGCGCTTGCCTATGCCATCGCCCATCCCGAGCGGCTGACGGGCCTCGTGCTGGTCGACGGCAGCGGCGGGCCGATGCTCAAGGTCGCGAGCGACAAGAAAGAGGAGAAGAAGGGCGGCGGCAATATCGGCTTCACCATCGCGCGCATGCCGGGCCTCAATCGCATTGCCGAGCAGATCACCCCGCGCTTCCTCATCCAGCAGAGCCTCGAACAGAGCGTATCGGTGAAGTCGGTGGCGAGCGAGGCGGCGGTGGATCGCTACTGGGAAATGCTGCGCTATCCCGGCAACCGGCGGGCGACGCTCACGCGCTTCAGCCAGCCCTATGACCCGCTCGCTGCGCAGGACATTGCCGCGGTCAAGGTGCCGACCCTGATCCTGTGGGGCGAGGAGGACCGCGTGATCCCGGTCGAGGCGGGATACTGGCTCGAAAAGACCATCCCGGGCAGCAAACTGGTGGTCTATCCCAGGATCGGCCACCTGCCGCAGGAAGAGGCGGTGGAGGCGACGCTGGGCGATCTCACGCCGTGGCTCGCGGCCCATTCCGGCAGTCTGCCCGCGCGGTAAGACGCACCGTTTTGCGGGCCTATGGACGCGAGGGAAAAAACCTCGCTACACCTCTTCGCACCTGCACATAAAAAGGGGACGCGGATTTGCGCAAACTCGGGATCATCGGCGGCATGAGCTGGGTGTCGACCGCCATGTATTATGACCGGATCAACCGCATCGTCCAGAAACGCGCCGCCCCGATGGCGTCTGCTCCGCTCCTCATCGAAAGCCTCGATTTCGCCCAGCTCTATGCCCTGCGCGAAGAGCGTGACTGGCAGCGCGCCGCGATTGTGCTCACCGAAAGCGCAAGGCGGCTGGAAGGGGCAGGGGCCGAAGCGCTGATCATCGGCGCCAATTCGATGCACCGCCTCTATGATGATGTCGCGGCGGCGGTGAACATCCCCATCCTCCACATCGCCGAATATGTCGGCATGGCGATCAAGCGTGCCGGCCACACCAATGCCGCCCTGATCGGCACCCGCAACGTCATGACCGAGAGCTTCTATCGCAAGCGTCTCGTCGCCCACGGGATCGATCTGCTGCCGCCGGAGATGGCCTTCGTCGAGATGCTCGACAAGATCATCTATGACGAGCTGATGGTGGGCAAGGTCACCCGCGAGGCGCAGCGCCAGATGAAGACCATCATCACCAACATGGCGCAGGACGGGGCGCGGGCGATTGTGCTCGCCTGCACCGAACTTGATCTGGTGGTCGATGTCGATGCCAATGTCCTGCCGGTGTTCGACAGCACCCGCATCCATTGCGAGGCGGCGGCGAACTGGATTCTCGATCAGGAAGGGGTCCACTGAGCGCGCCCGGACAGCCGGATCCCGCCGGATCCCTGTGATTGAAATGATACAACGTTGCCGGAAAGTGCATGAATTACCGGCTCGTCCTTAAACTGAAACGTTCCGGCGCATGGCCGGGTTGCAAGGGGTGCAACCCCTTAACGTTGACGTTAGGGGCACGCTCGGAATTTGTCAGAGCGACAAGCGATGGCGGTTCCGGGTCTTCGGGTCGCACCGACAGGCCCTTGGGGCCGCCTCACCTTCCCCCCCAACACCGGTAGGCGGCCCCATATCTCCCCGCTTCCAGCCGCTGTTCATCCGCCCCTTTGTGCAGGGTTCCCGCTGTGTTCCGGTTGAGCGCTTTCCTGTCCTCACCTAAGCGCTTGTGAGATGACCCGCGCCCCCTACGCCGCCGATCCTGACGCCCATGGCCCCAGAGAATTCGGGCGAGAATCCTCCGCCGCGTCCGGCGAACAGCGCGGGCCGCGCAGCGCCTTCCAGCGTGACCGCGACCGCATCATCCATTCGATGAGCTTCCGGCGGCTGAAGGCCAAGACGCAGGTCTTCATCGCGCCCTTGGGCGATCACTATCGCACCCGCCTCACCCACAGCCTTGAAGTCGCGCAGATCGGCCGCGTGATTGCCCGCGCGCTGGGGCTGGACGAGGATCTGACCGAGGCCCTGTGCCTCTCGCATGATCTCGGCCACCCGCCTTTCGGTCATGCAGGCGAGGCGGCGCTCTCCGAAGCGATGACGCGCCACGGCGGGTTCGATCACAATGCCCAGGCGCTGCGCACGGTGATGCGGATCGAGTGTCCCTATCCCCAGCATGACGGGCTCAATCTCACATGGGATCTGCTCGAGGGCCTCGCCAAGCACAACGGCCCGGTGATCGCGCCGAACTGGGCGCTGGCGGAGCTCGACGAGGCCTTCCCGCTGATGCTCGGCACATGGCCCTCGCTTGAGGCGCAGGTGGCGGCGGTGGCGGATGATATTGCCTATGACAATCACGACATCGACGACGGGTTGCGCGCAGGGTTTCTCGAACTCGATGACCTGCTCACCCTCGATTTCGTCGCGGACCAGTGGCGTGCGGTCGAAAAGCGCTTCCCCAATGCCCCGCGCGAGCGCCTGCTGCGCGAGATGGTGCGGGATTCGATCGGGCTGATGGTGAACGATGTGCTCGAACATACGCGAGAACAGGTGAAGGGCCTGCGCTCGGTCGCCGAAGTGCGCGAGGCCGGGCGGCAGTTGGCCGGCTTCTCGCCCGCGATGGCCGCGCAGGAGCGGCGCCTCAAGTCCTTCATGTATGAACGGCTCTATTACCACCCCGAGCAAGTGGCTGCGGCAGAGCGCGCGCGCGATGTCGTCGCCCGGCTGTTTGCGGCCTATGCGCAGGACACCAGGCTGATGCCCGAGGACTGGCAGGCGCGCCTGCCCGCCGCCGATCCGGGCCGCGCGCGGGTGATCGCCGATTTCATCGCGGGGATGAGCGATCGCTTTGCGATGCAGGCCTGCACCGCGATCTATGGCGAACGGCCGGCGGGGCTGATCAATGTCTGACGCGCGGTCTTTGGCGCGGGGGCCCGTTCGCGTCGCGCTGGTCGGCGCGACCGGTCTTGTCGGGCGCAAGGTGATCGCAATCGCGAGCCTTGGAGACGAGGCGCGCATTCTCGGCATTGCCCGGCGCGAGGCGCCGCTGCCGCCGGGTGCGCGGATGGAAATGTTCGTCGCCGAGCCGGACAAATGGGCCGAGGTGCTCGAAGCCGTGCGCCCGCGCGCGCTGATCTGTGCGCTGGGCACGACGATGAAGAAGGCGGGCGGCGATCAATCGGCCTTCCGCGCGGTCGATTTCGATCTGGTGCTGAAAACGGCCGAGGCGGCCAAGGCGGCGGGCGTGCCCAACATGGTGCTGGTGAGCGCGGCGGGGGCCGATGCGCGCTCCAAGAGCTTCTACATGCGGGTGAAGGGCGAGGCCGAAGACGCCGTCTCGCGTGTGGGTTTCAAGCGGCTCGACATTCTCCATCCCGGCCTGCTGCGCGGCGAGCGGGTGTACGACCTGCGCTTTGCCGAGCGCGCCGCGATCATCGCTGCGCCGCTGATCGATCCGCTGCTGTCGGGCAAGTGGGAACGGTTCCGCTCGATCGATGCCGCGCTGGTGGCCGAGGCGGCATTGGGCCTTGCGCTGCGGCGGGCAGGCGGGCGCTTTACCCATGATAACGAGGCGATGCGCCGCGCCGCGCGCGAATGGCGGCGGGTGCGCGAGACGGGGGAAGAGGCATGATCGACTGGAACGCGGTGTTCTCCATGGTCAATCTGCTCGCGCTGATCGCGTGGGTGGGGCTGATATTCCTGCCGCGCTGGCCGGCGCTGCTTTCGGGCGTGCTCTATCTGGGCGTGGGCCTGCTGTGCCTGATCTATGCGACCGGGCTGATCGGGCTGCTCTCGGGCCTCATCCCCAAACCGCAGGGCGGTGGCGCGGATTTCACCACGATTGCGGGCGTGCGTTCGATCTTCGCCAGCGATCCGGGGGTGACGATCGGCTGGACGCATTATCTCGCCTTCGATCTGTTCGTCGGCCTGTGGATCGCGCGCGATGGCGATGCGAAGAACATCTCGCGTTTCATCCAGGCGCCGGTGCTGTTCGCGACCTTCATGGCCGGGCCGCTGGGGCTGGGCCTGTGGCTGCTGATCCGCGAGCCTGCCGCGCGCAAACAGGGCCGGTTTCGCTAAATCGCAGGTAGACCGGCGCGGCCGCTTCCGCTTAACTCTCGCAAACGCTTTTGGGAGAGAGCACGGCCATGGCACGTAACGCCTTTCACGATCATCAGACCTTCGATGCGATCATGCACTTCTGGGCGAAGGAGCGGCCTGATGGACACGCCTTCGATCAGGAGGGGCGGGTCACCACCTATGCCGAGGCCGATGATCTGACGCGGCGGCTGATCGCGCTGATGCAGGCGCGCGGCATTGCTGCGGGGGACCGGGTGGCGTGGCTCGGCAAGAACCGCGATATCTACTTCCTGCTCTATATCGCAGCGGCCCGCATGGGGGCGGTGATGGTGCCAATCGGCTGGCGCCTCGCCCCGCGCGAGATTGCCTATATCCTCACCGATACCGACGCGAAGCTGCTGTTTGCCGATGCCGATTTCGTCGAGACGGCGCATCAGGTGGCGGGCGATGTTCCGGCCAATCCCGAAGTGATCGAGGCCGAGGCCGCGCGCACCGCAGCGGCGGGCTTCGAGCCTGCTGACTATACCCCGCCCGGCCCGCATGATCCGGTGCTCCAGCTCTACACCTCGGGCACCACGGGCAATCCCAAAGGGGCGATGCTGTCGAACACCAATCTGCTGGGCCTGCGCAATGCGGGGGTTGCGGCAGGGCTCGACTGGCAGTTCTACGAGCCGGGTGACTGCATGCTCGTCGCCATGCCCTGCGCGCATATTGGCGGGACGGGGCTGGTGAATATCGCGGTGGCGAGCGGGGTGAGGAGCCTCGTGCAGGCGGAATTCTCCCCCGTCGGCGTGCTCGAAGCGATCGAGGCAGGCGCGACCCATATGTTCATCGTGCCGGCCGCCTTGCAGATGGTGGTCCAGCACCCGCGCGCGGCGACCACGGATTTCTCCAACCTCAAATATCTGATGTATGGCGCTGCGCCCATGCCCTTGGAATTGCTCAAGGAAGCGGTGCGCACCATGCCCACCACCAAGTTCCTGCAAGCCTACGGCATGACCGAAACCAGCGGCACGATCTCGATCCTCCCGCCCGAGGATCACTCCCTCGAAGGCAACCAGCGCATGCGCTCGGCGGGCAAGGCCTGCCCGGGCGTCGAGATCGAAGTGCGCGGGAGCGACAACAAAGAGGTGCCGCGCGGCGATATCGGCGAGGTCTGCATCCGCTCGCCCTCCAACACCGCGGGCTACTGGAAGCTGCCCGAAGCCACCGCCAAGACCATCGATCCCGACGGCTGGCTCCACACCGGCGATGCGGGCGTGATGGACGAGGACGGCTATGTCTACATCCAGGACCGCATCAAGGACATGATCATCTCGGGCGGCGAGAACGTCTATCCCGCAGAGGTGGAGAGCGCGATCTACGGCCACCCCGCCATCGCCGAGGTCGCGGTGATCGGCGTGCCGAGCGCCAAGTGGGGCGAGGAGGTGAAGGCCTGTGTCGTCGCCAAGCCGGGCATGGAAGTGGACGAGGCCGACGTCATCGCCTGGGCGCGCGAGCGGATCGCGGCCTTCAAGGCGCCCAAGAGCGTCGAGGTCATCCCGCTGATGCCGCGCAACGCCTCTGGCAAGATCCTGCGCCGCGAATTGCGCGCACCCTATTGGGAAGGGCAGGAGCGGCAGGTCTCCTGATGGCGAAGCAGCACGCGCCTGCCACCCTGCGCAACCGCGCAGCGATTGCCGATGTGCTGGCGCGTGAATTGCCGACGCAGGGCGCGGTGCTTGAGATCGCGGCGGGGACGGGCGAGCACGCGGTGTTCTTCGCGGGCCATTTCCCCGCGCTCCGCTGGCAGCCGAGTGATCCTTCAGCCGAGGCGCTGGCCTCGATCGCGGCCTACCGGGAGGATTACGCGGGCCGCAATCTCGCCGCCCCGCTGATGCTCGATGCCGCCGCACCCGAAAGCTGGCCGATCGAGCAGGCTGACGCGGTGGTGTGCATCAACATGGTCCACATCAGCCCGTGGGAGGCGACCCTTGGCCTGTTTGCAGGCGCGGCGCGGGTGCTGGGGGCGAGCGGCGGCCCGCTGGTGCTCTATGGCCCCTATATCGAGGCAGGCGTGGAAACCGCGCCCTCCAATCTCGACTTCGATGCCAGCCTCAAGTCGCGCAACCCCGCTTGGGGCCTGCGCCGCCTTGAGGATCTAGATCGCGTTGCATCGGAGCATGGTTTCGAGCGCTCCAGCCGGTACGAAATGCCAGCCAACAACCTGACGCTCGTCTACAGAAAGCGTTCGCCGTAGAGCATGGAACGGCCTCGCAGTGTCCGCTTTTTGTGGACGCGAAAAAAGCTGCCGTTCGGCGATCGACCCCATATCGGCCTTCGGGAAGGACTCGGCGGGAGCCGTGTCAGTATCAGAACTGGTCCGAAATCGTGAAGGTCACAAACTCGCCGCGCTCCCGGTCCAGCACCTCGGTTCCGATGAAGGCCCCACTGCGGTCGGATGCGAAAAGCTGGCGGTCGCGCGGGAAACGGGTCTGGAACAGGTTGCTTGCCTCCAGTCGCATCTTGACCCCGAAGAACCGCGTCGTTTCTGCGAAGGCGGTGATGCGCCGTCCGCGTCGGTCAATGATCGACTCGTTGGCGAAGACGGTGCTGGTGCGCCGCGCGGGTTCATAAGTCATGCCCCAGGCGATCCGCGCGTCGCTCAGATCCTGTCGGAAATCGATGGCGATGTCGGGATTGGCAAGGCCCGTCACCACCCGCGTTTCTCCGGTGATCGGATCGCGGAAAGATGCGTCTCGGAAATTGGCCGAGATCTCGATTAGTCCGCCCTTGATGAAGCCGGAGAGCGGCAGCGCCGCCTCGGTCTCGATCCCCCACACCCGCGCCGAACCGGCATTGGCGAGGCCCGGCACTCCGCTCGGCAGGATCACCTGTTCGAGCACGTCTGCGCGCCATTCGTGGAAGGCTTGCGCATTGAGCGCGAAGCCACGGGGGAGACGCAGGTCGGCGGTTATACTGGCACGCCAGGTCTGGTCGGGGCCGAGATCGGGATTGCCCGCCAGCAAGCGATCATCCTCGGCATTGGCGGAGGCGGCGAAATCGTTGAAATCCAGTTGGCCGACAGTGCGGCGCATCGCGGCACGCAGCTGCACTGATCCCGAAGCCTGCCAGGTCAGCGCCAGCTAAGGCTTGAGAAATGTGAATTCATTGCGCCCGCTGGTATCGCCGGAAACAGTGATCCGCGAGAATTCCGCCGCCATCCCAGCCTCCAGCGTCCAGCGGGGGGCGAGCACCCAGGTGAGATTGCCGAAGGTCTCGCCGCGCCATTCGGAAACGGCGACATCCGATGCAGGCAGCGCGATCGGACGCACCCCGCCTGCATCTTCCACCTCAAGCGCGATGCGGGAATCGAGCCGGTTATAGGCCAGCTCCACCCCGAATTCGGGCCGCAAACCGCCTTCGAGCTTGCCGATCGTAACGCGCGTGAGCGCCTCGATGGGCATGCGTTGGGCGGCGAAGCGGTTGATTATCGGCGGGCTGGCGGGCGGCTGCGAGATGACATTGGCCGATCTGACCTCGCTAGCCTGCACCGAACCGAGGCCGAGCAGCTTCAGCACCCACCCATGTGCGACCTGACCCGTCCAATCTGCGCTCAGCTCGCCTTGCCAGAATTCGGAATCGAGACGGATATCCGAGCGGCGGTCTGCGGGGCCGCCATCGGGTTCGCGACCCAGAAAACCATCGCGTCCGGTCTCTTGGTAGTAACGGCTGTTGCCGAAGCGCGCGTTGATGGTCAGCGTTCCGCCCGCCAGCAGACGCTTGGCCTCGGTCGCGATGAAGGCATCGCGCAAGGTCGAAGGCAGGGTCTCCTCCTCAAACGCTACGAGCCTGCCGCCCGCATCGCGGCGGATGCGGTCGATGTTGTCAAACGTGAACTGTTCCCAGAAAGCGTTCACTTTCGTGGTGGTTGACCATGCGCCCAGCGGTGCAGTGAAGGACACCTCGCCGCGCGGGTAGACAAGGCCTGCCGGATTGCGTTCCAGCTCGCCCGACCAGGTGCCGGCAAAGCTCTGCGGTTTGCGGATGACGTTGGCGATCAGGCCCTGTCCGGCAGTTTCCCCGGCGCGCTGGGCACCGCGTGTCACCTCGATCCGGTCGATCGCATCGGCGGGGATGCGGCTGAGGAAGTCCTCGAGCCCGCCCGCTTTGATCGTCGGCCGCTCGCCATCGACCAGCACATTGCCCGCCGCACCTGCAAACCCGCGCAGCTCTGCGCCGGTATCGAGGCTGAACCCGGGCACGCGTTCCAGCAGTTCGAGTGCGGTCTGGGGGTAGAAGCGGTCAAAGAAGGCACGCGGATAGGCCTCGACCGCCGCGGCAGGTGGAGGTGCAGGCGGGGGCGGCGCCGTGTCATCCTGTGCCGCCAACGGGGCGCAATGGGCGAGCGAGACCAGCATTGCGCCCGCAGCAACCACCAGCCGGGTCTTGACCGATCCCGTCACCTCAAACCGGCTCAAGCACGGTCTGCGCTTCTCCCCAAGCTGGGAAGGGATCGTTGAGGCGCTCCCACTTGTCCGGAGTGAATTCGTCCGTGGGGAGCAGACAATCGTCGAGCGCCGCAGTGATCGCAGCCTTGTCCAGCCCGATGCCGATGAACACCAGTTCCTGCCGCCGGTCACCCCAAACGGCGTCCCAGTGGCGGATCACGAATTCCTCGAAACTGCCATCATCCGGCCAGCGGTTCTTCGGGACGGCGGCCCACCAGCGGCCCATGCGGCTGACGCTTTTCTGATGCCCGGCAATCGCCAACTCGCCGAGAAAATCGGTGCGAGTGGCGAGCCAGAAGTGGCCCTTGGCGCGGATCACCTTGTCGAGCGCATCGCCGGTCAGGAAGCGGTAGAACATCGCCGGGTGGAACGGCCGCCGCGCGCGGTAGACGAAGCTTTCGACGCCATATTCCTCGCTCTCCGGGCGGTGGCTGGCGTAGTCATAGAGCTCCTTCATCCACAGCGGGTGCTGTTCGGAACGCTCCTCATCATACAGTCCGGTATCGAGGATCGTGTCGAGCGCGACCATGCCGAAGTCCGCCTCAATGATCCGTGCATCGGCGTTCAATGACGCGACCACCTGCTTGACTGTGGCGAGCTGTTCGGGGCTTACAGCGCTCGCCTTGTTGACGATCACAACGTCGGCGAATTCGATCTGTTCGACGAGCAGGCCCACCAGAGAGCGATCATCGCCTTCGCCCGCCGTTTCGCCGCGCGCAGAGAGCAGATCCGTGCTCGAATAATCGGCCAGCAGGTTGAGCGCATCAACCACCGTCACCATGGTATCAAGCCGTGCGACATCGCCAAGGCACTCGTCATCTTGATCGCGGAACGAGAAGGTGGCGGCGACCGGCAGGGGTTCGGAAATGCCGGTGCTTTCGATCACGAGATAGTCGAAGCGGCCTTCCTCGGCGAGTGTGCGCACTTCCTTGAGCAGATCGTCGCGCAAGGTGCAGCAGATGCAGCCATTGGTCATCTCGACCAGCGTTTCTTCCGCGCGGGACAGCGCTGCCTCGCCGCCGCGCACCAGATCGGCATCGATATTGATCTCGCTCATATCGTTGACGATCACCGCCACGCGCTTTCCCTCGCGATTGGCAAGAATGTGGTTGAGCAGCGTGGTCTTGCCCGCGCCGAGAAAGCCGGACAGCACGGTGACGGGCAAGCGGCGATCGGCAGGTGAGAGGGAGATTGCATTCATGCGTCAACTCCTGTCGGCTGATACTTGAAACGGGGCGCGAGGCCATTACGTTATGTTGTATCATAACTCAATAGGGGCGTGGGATGGCAACTTCACTTCCATCGGCGGGCGGCGAGGCGCCGTGGCACCGCTTGGGCATCGGCCTCTCGGCGCTTTGCCTTTTGCATTGCCTTGCGCTTCCGTGGCTGCTCGCGAGCTTGCCAGTGGTGATGCTCGCCGCTTTGCCAGAGGCGTTACGCGACGAAGAATGGCTCCACGCTGCGTTGATCATCCCGGTGATCTTCGTCAGCGGGCCAGTGCTGCTGCGCGGCAAGCCGGGCCATTGGCAGAGCGGACTGGTGCTGGCAGCCTTCGCCGCATTGATCGGCGCGCTGTTCACCGCAAGCGAGGTGGCCGATCAAATGCTGACAGTAACCGGAGCGGCGTTGTTGCTGGCCGCACACGGGGCGAGACTGCGACGAGGCCATCAGCATGGACCTTGCGGATTGGCCTAAGCGATGGTGCAAGGCGGCCCGATCACAATCTGAGCGCAGCGAGACGGGGGGTGAGCCGCCGTTTCGCATGGCCCCTATATCGAGGCCGAGGCGCTGGACGCGGTTGCTGCCGGGCTGGGCATGGCCAGAAGCGCCCGATATGCGCTTCCGGCGAACAACATCATCCTCGTCTATAGAGCCGCTTAATCAATCGCGCGCTTGCCTGCGCGGCCGACCGACTTGATGTCGTCCCCCAGCCCGTCGACCGTGTTGCAGGCGGTGGTCGTGACCGTCAGGGCGGCGAGCGCCACGGCGAAAATCGTTTTGCGAATCATGAGAGGCTCCAATCGTTCAAGGCTTCAACGCGCGAGGCTAGGCCCTTATTCCTGACCCGCGCGTGAAGCGCTGGCCAGACCCTTTGCGAGACGCCGTTCGCGCCATGCGATGATCACCCCTGCGGCAATGATCAACGGCGCGCCAAGCCACAGGCTGGCGGGTGCGGCGCGGTCGAAGACGTAATAGCCATATACGCTCGCCCACAGCAGCGAGGTGTAGTCCATCAGCAGGATCACCGCCGCCGAGCCGAACCGCAGCGAGGTGGTGAGCAGCATCTGCGCGCCCCCGCCGACTACTCCCATGCCGAGGATCAGCGCCCAGGTGAGCGGATCGTGGCTCGCCATCACGAAGGGCAGGGCCAGCGCGGCGACTGGGGTCGTCAGCGCGGCGAACCAGAAGACGATGCTCCACGGGTTTTCGGTGGTGTTGAGATCCTGCAACTGGAAGCTGATGAGCGCGACCATGAAGGGCGCGACGAGGCCCACCGCCACGCCCGCCAGCGTCACGCCTTCATGCGCGGTGCCGAAAGGCTGCATCACCACCAGCACGCCCGCAAAGCCGATCCCCACCGCGCCCCAGCGCCACGGGCCGATGCGCTGGCCGAACAGGGCGATGGCGATCAGCACAGCAAAGATCGGCGCGGTAAAGCCCAGCGTCGTCGCTTCGGCCAGCGGCAGCAGCAGCACCGCGCCATAGGTGAAGATCATGCCGAACAGGCCCGAGGCCGCGCGCCGTCCGTGCGCCCCGAGGCGCTTGGTGCGCAGCAAGGCGATCCGGCCGGTGATGGCGAGCCCTGCGCCCAGCAGGATCATGGTGATGAGCTGGCGCCAGAAGATCAGCTCGACCAGATGCGCGCCGCGCTCTCCTGCGAGCTTCACCAGCATCGCCATCGTCGCCAGCGCGAAGGCGGCAAGCAGCCGCACGAACAGCGCGAGCAGCGGGCGGGGGCGGGCGATCGAGCCATCCATCGCCCGATGGCTTGGCCGAGGCGCGAGGCTTGTGCAAGCGCGCACAGCCCCTACATCAGCGCGCCATGAACCTGTTCGCGCAATTTGCCCTGCTCAGCGATGCCGCCCAGCTTGCCGCGGTGGGGGGCGCGTTCTGGGCCTTTGCTGCGCTGGCGATGCTGATGGAGCGCCGCCGCGCCCGCCGCCGCGATGTGGCACGGCTGGAGCAGGTGGGCTGGGTGCCGTGGACCGGCCTGTTCATGATCGCCGCGATCATCGGCGGCGGATGCCTGGCGATGAGCCTGCCGGTGGTGTTGGGGAGTTTGTAGAATTACCCCTCCGTCACGCGCCAGCGGCACGTGCCACCTCCCCATTGCTAGGCAACAGGGAGGGACTGAAGAAGCAACCTCTATCGACAGGTAACCGGACCCGAAGGGTCCGCAAGGCCGAACGGCCGCCGGCCGGTTAGGCCGAAAGATCCGGGCCGGAGGGTCCGGATCGGCGTGTCAGAGACACGCCTCCAAGTAAGCCTGGTCAAACCCGAACTGGCGCGCCTTTTCGAGCGTGTAGGGGCGCAGGCCCGAGGCGCGGAATTCGCCGAGGATCTTCCCGTCGTCGGTCTCGTCGAGATATTCGAACTTGAACAGCTCCTGCGTCACGATCACGTCGCCTTCCATCCCGATCACCTCGGTGATGTTGGTGGTGCGGCGCGAGCCGTCGCGCAGACGCTTCACCTGCACGATCAGATCGACCGATTCGGCGATCTGGCGGCTGATGGCTTCCTTTGGGATCTTGATGTCGCCCATCAGGATCATGTTCTCCATACGGCCAAGGCACTCGCGCGGGGAGTTGGCGTGGAGCGTACACATCGAGCCGTCGTGACCGGTGTTCATCGCGGCGAGGAGGTCGAAACACTCCGCGCCGCGGATTTCGCCCAGGATGATCCGGTCAGGACGCATACGCAGGGCGTTCTTCACAAGGTCGCCGATGGTGATCGCGCCCTGGCCTTCAAGGTTCGGCGGGCGGGTTTCGAGCGGCAGCCAGTGCGGCTGCTGCAGGCGAAGTTCCGCCGCGTCTTCGATGGTCAGCACGCGCTCGCCCGGGTCGATCATCTTCGACAGGGCGTTGAGCATGGTCGTCTTACCCGAACCAGTACCGCCCGAGATGACGATGTTCATCCGGCACGCGCCCGCGATCTTCAAGGCGGTGCACATCTTGTCCGACATCGAGCCGAAGTCGCGCAGCATATCGAGCGTGATCGGCTTTTCGGAAAACTTACGAATCGAGATCGCGGTGCCGCGCAAGGACAGCGGCGGGACGATCACGTTCACGCGGCTGCCGTCCTTGAGGCGGGCGTCAGCCAGCGGCGTGGTCTGGTCAACGCGGCGGCCGACCTGGTTCACGATGCGCTGCGCGATCGAGAACAGGTGCTGTTCGTCGCGGAAGCGGATCGGGGCGAGCTGGAGCTTGCCCTTCTTTTCGATGTAGGTCTGATCCGGCCCGTTGACCATGATATCGGACACGTCGGGATCGTTGAGCAGTTCTTCGAGCGGGCCGAAGCCCAGCAGCTCGTCGATCAGCACCTTTTCCAGCGCGAATTGCTCGCGGCGGTTGAGGGTGACCTTGAGCTCGGCCAGCACTTCGAGAATGATCGGGCGGAATTCCTCGGAGAGTTCCTCCTTGGACAGCGTCGCCGCCGCTTCGGGATCGACGCGTTCGAGCAGGCGCGGGAGCACCTGTTCCTTGATCTCGTGGACGCTGGCTTCAAAGCCGCCGACTTCCGAATTGCCTTCGTTGACCGAAGTCATGCGTTCGTTGAGGCGGTCCATCGCCTCTGCGCTGGAGGCCGGCCGCGAGGGTGCGGCGGGGGCAGCGGACGGCGCCGGAGCGACGCGTTCGGCCGAGCCTTCGCCCGGGATCGGCGGGAATTGTTCGCCACCGCGCGGGGCGACGCCGGGGACGCCGGCCCCCTTCATCGGACGCGCGACCCCGAAAGCAGGCCTTGCGCCCGGCTTCAGTCCGCCAGCGTTGCCCTTCTTGCCGAATGCGCTCATTCCCAGCCCCCAAGGCTCATAAATCTGTTCCACCCGTCTTTCGCCATTGAAGCGAAGGGTATCTTCCGAAAAATGGTGAATATTGGGGAAAGCTTATTTTTTCCCTAAAGCCGTCAGGCTCGCCTGCGCGGCTGTATCAGACTGGTGCGCGCGGGCAGCCGAGGCATCGCTTGCGGCACGCAGGCCCTTGCCGAACAGGCACTAATGGCTAGAGCGGCACTCGGGCAGCAGAAGGGACGATAGGCCTATGTGCGGAATCATCGGGATTGTTGGCAGCGCCAGCGTGGCGGACCGGCTGGTCGATGGACTGAAGCGCATGGAATATCGCGGCTATGACAGCGCCGGGATCTGCACGCTGCACGATGGCGCGCTGGTGCGCCGCCGGGCGGAGGGCAAGCTCGCCAATCTGGCCGCGGTGCTGGCGGGCGATCCGGCCCCCGGCCTTGTCGGCATTGCGCATACCCGCTGGGCCACCCACGGCGCGCCGACTTCGGCCAATGCCCACCCCCATGCGACCGGCGAAGTGGCGATCGTCCACAATGGCATCATCGAGAACTACAAGGAATTGCGCGCCGAGCTCGCCGCCAAGGGCCGCAAGTTCGAGAGCGAGACCGATACCGAGATTGTCGCGCACCTGATCTCCGAAGAGGTGGAGAACGGCGCCGATCCGGAAACGGCGGTGCGCACCGTGCTGCCGCGCCTGCGCGGAGCCTTTGCGCTGGCGATTGCGTTCCGTCAGCACCCGGACCTCCTGATCGGCGCGCGTCTCGGCTCGCCGCTGGTGCTGGGCTATGGCCCCGAAGGCGCCGAGGCGGAGATGTATCTCGGCTCCGATGCGCTGGCGCTCGCCCCGCTGACCCAGCGCATCGCCTATCTCGAAGAGGGCGACTGGGTGGTGGTGCGCCGCGATTGCGCGCAGATCTACGATGCCGAGAACCGGCCCGTCACCCGCGAGATCCGCGCCTCGGGCGCTTCGGCGGCGGCGGTGGAGAAGGGCAATTACCGCCACTTCATGCAGAAGGAGATCTACGAGCAGCCCACCGTGGTGGCGCAGACGCTCGCCTCCTATCTGCGCCGCTCGGACAATTCCGTGGCGCTGCCGCAGATCGATTTCGACCTGTCGCAGATCCGCCGCCTCACCATCGTCGCCTGCGGCACCTCCTTCTATGCCGGGATGGTGGCGAAGTACTGGTTCGAGCAGTTCGCCCGCGTGCCGGTGGACATCGATGTGGCGTCCGAGTTCCGTTACCGCGAGCCGGTGCTGGAAGAGGGCGGCCTGGCGCTGTTCATCTCGCAGAGCGGCGAGACCGCCGATACGCTCGCCGCGCTCAGGCATTGCAAGGCCAATGGCCAGACCATCGCGGTGGTCGTCAACGTGCCCACCAGCACCATGGCGCGCGAGGCCGATCTGCTGCTGCCGACCCACGCCGGGCCGGAAATCGGCGTCGCCTCGACCAAGGCCTTCACCTGCCAGCTTGCCGTGCTCGCGGCGCTCGCGGCCCATATGGCGGTGAAGAAGGGCCGGCTGTCGCGCGAACAGGAGGCGGAGATCGTCCACCACCTGCTCGAAGCGCCCGCTGCCCTCAACGCCGCGCTCGATCATGATGATGATATCGCGGCGATGGCGCACCTTATCGCGCCGGCCCGCGATGTGCTCTATCTCGGGCGCGGGCAGGACTATCCGCTGGCGCTGGAAGGCGCATTGAAGCTGAAGGAAATCAGCTACATCCACGCCGAAGGCTATGCTGCGGGCGAGATGAAGCACGGGCCCATCGCCCTCATCGACGAAGCCGTGCCGGTGGTGGTGATCGCGCCGTCGGGCCCGCTGTTCGAAAAGACCGTCTCCAACATGGAGGAAGTGCGCGCGCGCGGCGGGCAGGTGGTGCTGATTTCCGATGGCAAGGGCCTTGCCGAAGCGGGCGAGGGCTGCATCGCGACGATCGAGATGCCGGTGGTCCACCCGCTGATCGCGCCGCTGGTCTATGCGATTCCCGTCCAGCTGCTGGCCTATCACGTGGCCCTGGTAAAAGGCACGGATGTCGACCAACCGCGCAATCTCGCCAAGTCGGTGACCGTTGAATAAGCCCTCAGGGTGCTGTTAACTATCGCCTTTCGGGATTAGCGGGGGAATTTACCGCAATCTAACCTTTGGCAGTTAAGGTTGCTCTTGTGACCGAACTGCCATCCCCCAATAGCGCCACCCGACCGGCTGATTTGCCGGTCTCGGCCGTGCTTGGCCTGTCGGACAAGGGCGATTACGACTGGGCGCGCCTGCGCGGTCTGCAATATCCCGCGCTTGCCAAGCTGGCCTTCTATCGCACCTTCACCCAGGCGATTCTCGCGGTGTTCGTGGCGCAAATCTTTGTCGCCGAGGTGGGCCTCATCGGCATGGGCCTGTGGATGGCGGTGATGGCGATCGTGCACTGGCACGGCACCCGAGTCGACCTTGCGCTGGCCGATGTCGACCGGCGGCGGGTCACCCGCGCGGAATTCATGCGGCAGGCAAACACTGCCGTGCTCTCGGCCCTCGTGTGGGGCGCGGCCATCGTCATCTTCCCCTTCTTCGGCGATCCCGGCGATCTGATGGCGATGCTGATGGTGGTGGCGATCCTCGTGTCGGGATCGGTGTTCTTCTACACTGCCGCGCCATTCGGGATTGTCTGCTTCATCGGCATCATCGGTGTGTCCACCGTGCTCCACTTCGCCTTTGCGGGCCTGTGGCTGGGCGCGGTGGGCGCGGTGCTGTTCACCATCGTCGCGCTGCTCGGCACGGTCGAGGTCGGGCGCACCTTCCTGACCGCGCGCTTCGCCGAAGCGGCCGTGGTGGAGAAGGAAGAGGTCGTCTCGCTGCTGCTGCGCGAGTTCGAGGAGAACGAGGCCGACTGGCTGTGGGAGATCGATACCACCCGCCGTCTGCGCTCGGTGTCGCCGCGCTTCGCCTATGCGCTGGGCCGTCCTCAGGTCGAGGTCGAGGGGATGCCGCTGCTCGAGCTGGTGGCGGGGCGCAACTGGGATACCGGGCAATTCCCGCCCAGCCTTCACGATCTGGCCGAGCGGCTCAAGAACCGCGAGAATTTCTCCAATATCCTCGTGCAGGTCTCGATCCTGGGCGAGGAGCGCTGGTGGGAGCTTTCGGGCACCCCGATCCGCGATGATCGCGGGCGCTTTATCGGTTTCCGCGGCGTCGGCTCGGATGTCACCGAACAGCGCAAGTCGTCGGAAAAGATCGCGTTCCTTGCGCGCTTCGATACGCTCACCCAGCTGCCCAACCGCCTGCAACTGACCGAGGGGCTGGGCGAGGCGCTGCGCTATGCCGAGCAGTGGCGCACGCGCTGCGCATTGCTGATGGTGGATCTCGACCGCTTCAAGTCGGTCAACGATTCGCTCGGCCACATGACCGGCGACAAGCTGCTGGCGCAGGTGTCGGCGCGGCTCAAATCGCTGATGGGCGAAAACCAGCTGTGCGGCCGTCTGGGCGGCGACGAATTCGCGATCGTGATCCGCGATCTCTCCAAGGCCGACGAGATCAACACGCTCGCCCGGCTGGTGATCGATCAGCTGTCCGAACCCTATCAGGTCGATCAGCACACGCTTTATGTCGGCGCCAGCGTCGGCTCGGCGATGGGTCCGCGTGACGGGCGCACGGTCGAGGAACTGATGCGCAACGCCGACCTTGCGCTCTACCGCGCCAAGGATGCGGGCGGGGGCGAGCATTGCCGCTTCGAGCCGATGCTCCACGCCTCCGCCGAGGAACGCCGCCAGCTCGAAGTCGCGCTGCGCAAGGCGCTGGGCCGCGACGAGATGGAGCTGCACTATCAGCCGGTGGTCGATTCGCGCAGCGAGACTGTGGTCAGCTTCGAGCCGCTGGTGCGCTGGAACAGCACCGATCACGGCTTTGTCAGCCCCGGCAAGTTCATCCCGCTGGCCGAGGATACCCGCCTGATCGTGCCGATCGGCAAGTGGGTGATGCGCAAGGCCTGCGAGGAAGCGCGCAACTGGCCCGAGCACGTCAAGGTCAACGTCAACGTCTCGCCCGAACAGCTGCTAGAACCCGGCTTCCATCAGGAAGTGGTCGAAGCGCTGGCGGCGAGCGGCCTGCGCCCCGAACGGCTTGAAGTGGAAGTGACCGAGAGCATCTTCCTGCGCGATGCGAGCGTGGCCCGCAATGCGCTGGAGCAGGTCATGGCGCTGGGCTGCTCGGTCGCGCTCGACGACTTCGGGACGGGCTATTCCTCGCTCGGCTACATCCGCAAGCTCAAGTTCTCGACCATCAAGGTCGATCGCACCTTCGTGCAGGGCGCAGCGCAAGGCAGTGCGGAAAGCCTCGCGATCATCAACGCGGTGGTCGCCATGGCCAAGAGCCTCGACATGACCACCACGGCAGAAGGCGTGGAAACCGCCGAGGAAGCCGAACTGATCCGCAACCTCGGCTGCGACAAGATCCAGGGCTATTACTTCGGCCGCCCGATGGCGAGCATCGAAGCGCAGCGCCTGTTCAACAACCCGCGCATTCTGCGGGCGTAAGGCTTACGCGCTGGCGAGCGCGCCGAGGATATTCTCGAACAAGCGCCGACCATCGGCCCCGCCAAGCGCGGCCACGGCTGCCGGTTCGATCGCGCGTTCGGGGTGCGGCATCATGCCCAGCACCCGGCCATTGGCGCTCAGCACCCCGGCAATATCGCGCGCCGAGCCATTGACGGCCTCGGCATAGCGGAAGGCAACGCGGCCTTCGCCTTCGAGCCGGTCGAGCGTCTCGGCATCGGCAAAGTAATTGCCATCGTGGTGGGCGACGGGGATGTGCAGGGTCTCGCCCCTCACAAAGCCGCTGGTGAACATCGTGTCGGTGTTCTCTGCCGTCAGCGCGACGGTGCGGCAGATGAAGCGCTGGCCAGCATTGCGCATCAGCGCGCCGGGCAGCAGGCGCGCTTCGGTGAGCACCTGGAAGCCGTTGCACACGCCGAGCACCGGCACCCCGCGCTCCGCCGCCGCGACAATCGCGCGCATGATCGGGCTTTGTGCGGCCATCGCGCCGGAACGCAGATAGTCGCCATAGGAAAAGCCGCCGGGCAGGGCGATGAGATCAAGCCCGTCAGGCAGATCGGCATCGCCGTGCCACACGCGGATGGCCTTCTGGCCCGAGAGCGCCTCGAGGGCGCTTGCCATGTCCCGGTCGCAGTTGGAGCCCGGGAAGGTGATCACTGCGGCGCGGAAAGCCATGGCCTCAGGCTCCTTCGGTTGAGCCAGAAACTTCGATCGAGAAGTTCTCGATCACGGTGTTGGCGAGCAGCTTTTCGCACATCTGGGTGAGCGCGGCATGGTCGGTGCCGTCGGCGACATCGAGCTCGATCAGCCGGCCGATGCGCACGTCGCTGACACCATCAAAGCCGAGGCCTTCGAGCGCATGGTGCACCGCGCGGCCCTGCGGGTCGAGCACGCCGGGCTTCAATCGGACAAGAACACGGACTTTCATGGGGCGGGACTCCTCGCCGGGCGCTTAGGGATCTGGGCGCCGCTATAGCGCGAAGCGGGCGCGGCGCAATCGCCCCGCGCGTGATTGTGCACCGCGCGCGGGGGGCGGCGTTTGTCGCAGTCCGGTCGCATAGCGGGCAAACCTGTAACCTTGATGCAACATGCGCAAACATAGTGGCGCATCGGCGGGCTTGTGCGCTGCACAATTGCAAAGCCTTGTCGCAAATCTGCGCAGAAACTGCCAGCGGGGCGGCACCCGTTCCACTCTCCTTGTGATCATTCCGAAAGGGGCTTGTTCGATGTCTCAGCGTATCACTGCCATCCGCGCCGCATGGGCCGGTTCGACCATTCTGGCGGCGGCCTTTGCCTTTGCCGCACCTGCCGCGGCGCAGGATGCCGAAGCCACCGCCAGCGAAGAGGGCCAGCTGGCCACCATCATCGTCACCGCCAACCGCCGCGAGGAAAACCTCCAGGACGTCGCGGTGTCGGCCGAGATTCTCGATCAGCAGCGCATCGACACGATCTTCAGCGCCTCGGGCGATGTGACGGCGCTCGCCGGTTCGGTTCCGGGCCTCAACGTCGAAAGCTCGAACGGCCGTGTCGCCCCGCGCTTCTATATCCGCGGCCTCGGCAACACCGATTTCGATCTCGCCGCCTCGCAGCCGGTCTCGGTGCTGCTTGACGATGTCGTGATGGAGAACGTCACCCTCAAGAGCTTCCCGATCTTCGATGTCGAGCGCGTCGAAGTGCTGCGCGGCCCGCAGGGCACGCTGTTCGGCCGCAACACCCCGGCCGGGATCGTCAAGGTCGACAGCATCAAGCCGGGTCAGGAAATGGACGTGCGCGCCGGCCTGTCCTTTGCCAGCCTCGACACGATCACCCTGAGCGGCGCGGTCGGCGGACCGCTGATCGAAGACAAGCTTGCCTTCCGTGTCGCGACCCAGTTGCAGCGCCGCGGCGACTGGATCGACAACGGCTTCACCAACCAGAAGAACGTGCTGGGCAGCTTCACCGATTTCGCCATCCGTGGCCAGCTGCTGTTCACCCCGACCGAGCGGGCGAGCATCCTTGCCTCGGTCAACTTCCGTGATCTCGACGGCGCTTCGACCTTCTTCCGCGCCAACGTGCTCGGGCCGAACAACAACAACCTCAACGCCAATTATGATCGTGGCACCGTGTTCTACGATGGCGGCGGCGGCAACCGGGTGAACTACAAGCAGTTCGGCGCGACGCTGACTGCGGCCTATGAATTCGACGGCGCGACGCTCACCTCGATCACCAGCCGCTGGACCACTGATGGTTCGGGCCGCGGCGATATCGACGGCGGCTTCGGCGCCGTGTTCCTGCCGCGCATGGGCCCGGGCTTCATTCCCTTCCCGTCCGATACGCAGGATTCGATCGATCTCAAGCAGACCACGCAGGAGGTGCGCCTCGCCTCGAACGGCGATGGTGCGCTCAGCTGGCAGATCGGCGGCTTCTATTTCGACAGCGATTTCGACGTCACCACCGTCGGCTTCACCTTCCCGCCGCCGGCCACCGTCAACCACACCAACGAAGCCTGGGCGGCGTTCGGCCAGCTGTCCTACCAGCTCACCGACATGCTCAAGGTCACCGGCGGTCTGCGCTACACCGACGACCAGAAGGACTTCTTCGTGCGCACCGGCGCGCCGCAAGCGCGCAGCGTGGGTGACAGCCGCCTGAGCTGGGACCTCGCGGTGTTTGCCGATCTGTCGGATGATGCCAGCGTCTATGCTAAGGTCGCCAACGCCTTTCGCGCGCCGACCATCCAGGGCCGTGACGTCGCCTTCTTCGGTGCGCCCTCGATCGCGCAGTCGGAAAAGATCACCTCGTGGGAAGCCGGCTTCAAGACCGAGCTGGCCGATCGCAAGGTGCGTCTCAACGGTGCGGTGTTCTACTACACTGTCGAAGATCCGCAGTTCACCGCTGTCGGCGGTGCGGGCAACCTCGTCCAGCTGATCAACGCCAACAAGGGCGAGGCCTATGGCTTCGAACTCGACAGCGCCTTCCAGATCACGCCGAACTTCCTTGTGACGCTGGGCATGGCCTACAACAACACCGAGATCCAGGATCCCAACCTTGCGGTGGGCATCTGTGCGCAGTGCAACGTGACCGATCCGACCCGCGTGATCGGCGGCAGCACCCGCGCGCTGATCGACGGCAATCCCTTCCCCAACGCGCCCGAGTGGAGCGGCGATTTCACTGCGCGCTACGGCATTCCGATGGGTGACAGCGGCGAGTTCTTCATCTTCACCGACTGGACCTACCTCGGCGAGACGAACTTCCTGCTTTACACCAGCCGCGAATTCAACGCCGGGAGCCGCATCGAAGGCGGCCTGCGCGTCGGCTATTCGGGCGGCAATGGCGAGTGGGAACTGGCGGCCTTCGCCCGCAACATCACCAATGAAGACAACGTGCTGGGCGTGATTGATTTCAACAACAACACCGCCTTCGTCAACGAACCGCGCGTCATCGGCGTGTCGTTCAACGTCAACTACTGATCGCTCAGGCGACCAACAAAAAGGCCGGCAGGAGCGATCCTGCCGGCCTTTTTTGTTGCGCGTGCGGGGGGCTATTTCGTTTCCGGCACCACCGAGACCTGCACCGCGCCGCCCGGAGCGAGCCATTTGGCGGCGGTCGCCTGAAGCTCTTCGGGCGTGATCGCGCGGATCAGATCGGGCGAGGCGAACCAGCGGTCGATCCGCGCCGGATCGCTCTGGGCTCTGGCGGCGAGGCCCATCCAGCCGCCCAGATCCTTCAGGGCATTGTCATAGTCCTCGAGCAGCGGGCGCCGCGCGCGTTCGATCATGTCGGCTGACGGCGGGGCATCGCGCAGGGCAGCGACCACCGCCTCGACCGCCGCGCGCGCCTTGTCGGCCTGTGCGACATCGACCGAGACCGAGAGCGTGAAGGTGCCGAAATCGCGGTAGATGCGGCTGTTGGAGGCTCCGGCCGAGGGCGAATAGGCCTGCCCCAGCTCCTCGCGCAGCTTTTCGGTCAGCGCGATGCGGGCAACCCGGGCGAGCAGACCCAATCGCAGGGTCTGGGCGAGATCGCTGTCGTCGGTGGTGGGCCAGGTCCATTGCAGCTGCGCCTGATCGGCCTCGCCCTTGTGGGTGATGGTGCGCGGGGCCCGGGTGGCGGTGAAGGGGCGGGTGCGCGCCTCCTCGCGCGGCAGGAATTCGGCCTCGCGCTGAGGCAGCGCGCCGAGCGTAGCCGCCACGGCGTCAATCGCGGCCTGTTCGTCGAAATCGCCCACCAGCGCCAGCTCGATCGCGCCCTTGGCGAGCCGGTCGCCGATGGCATCGCGCAAGGACGCATAGTTCAGCGCGAGGAAGGCTTCCTTGGGCTGGAGCGTGAAGCGAGGATCATTGTCCGACAGGATGCCGCCCAGCGCCGATCCCAGCGCACGGCCGGGGGTGGAATCGAGCGTGGCGAAGTAATTGTCGAGCCCCTTGCGGAACCGCTCCTCGCCTTCGGGGCGATAGCCCGGATCGGTGAGGGTCGCAGCGAGCACCTGCATCTGGAGGGCGAGATCGCGCTTGGTGATATTGCCCGAGGTGGTGAAGGCATCCGCCGCGCTGGCGATGCCGAAGCCGACCGAGCGGCCCGCGAGCACGCTCGAAAGCTCGTCGCGGCTGTGCTTGCCGAGCCCGCCCAATGCGAGCGAATCGACCAGCGCCACGCGCATCGGCGCTTCGCTGGTGTTCATCAGATCGCCCCCGTCCACCGCGAGGGTGAAGGCAATGCGGTCCTCGCGCAGGGTGGTCTGTTTGAGGGTCAGGCGCACGCCGTTGGCAAAGCGGATCTGGCGCAGGCCAAGGCGCGGTTCGGTGGTGTCCGAGACAATTGTGCCGGGCGCGCCGAAGTCCTGATAGGCAAAGGCCAGCGGGCCGCTGTCGGCAGGCGCGGCGATGGGCAGGGCCATGGCTTCGGCATAGGCGCTGCGCAGGGCCGCCTCGCCGCCCGCAGGCGCGGTGCGGCCGGTGAAGCGGATCAGCGGATCATCCAATGGCACGGCATCGGCCTTGACTGCGTTCCACACGGCTTGCGGCGTGAGCGTGGGGGCAATCCGCTCGAACTCGGCGAGCTGCCATTGCGGGGTGGTGGGCACCCGCTCGTCGCTGGCGAGCGCGAGGGCTGCGCCCATGAAGGCGGAATGGCTGCGGGTCTCGGCTGCCTTGGCCGCGTCCTCATATCCGCTGCGCAGATTGGCGAGCTGTTCGTCGAGTTCCGCGCGGGTGAAGCCATAGGTCAGCGCCTCGTTGACGCTGCGGACGGCGGCGAGCACGCCCTTCTTCCATTCGCCATCGGCGCTATCGACGCTGATACTGGTGACCTGCGCATCCTCGAAGATGTCGCCCGTGCCGAAGCTCGCGCTGCGGAACGGCGCATCGCTGCCGATGGCAAGCCGCACGAGGCGGCGGTTGATGATGCCATAGCCGATCCGGCGGATGAGCGAGGCCTCGCGGTTGGCGATGGTGTCGGGCTCGTCGCGCCACGGGGCGAAGCGATTGATGGTGACGCTCTCGGACAGGGCCGGATCGAGATAGATGTCGGTGCGGCCCTTGGCGCCTGTGTCGATCGGCCCGGCGACCGGCTTGGTGGGCGCAGGCGCTGCGGCCCAATCGGCAAAGCGCGCGTTGATCGCTGCCTCGACGGTCTCGACCGGGATGTCGCCCACGACAACGACGGTGGTGTTGGCCGGCACATAGGTGCGGCTGTAGAGCCCGCGGATGCGATCCGCCCCGGCGTTCTCCAGCACCTCCAGCGTGCCGATCGGCAGGCGGCTGGCATAGCGCGCCTCGGGGGCGAGGAAGGCGACATTGTCCTCGTAATTGCGCTGCTGGTAGCCCGCGCGGTCACGCCTTTCGGCCAGGATCACGCCGCGCTCGCGCGCAACGGCGTCCTGCGAGATCGTCAACTCGCTCGCGGTTTCGCGCATCAGCATCAGCGCGGTGCCCAGCAGGGCCTCGTTGTTGCGCGGCAGGTTGAGCATGTAGGTGATCGCCTCGAAGCCGGTCGAGGCGTTGGTATCCGCCCCGAAGGCCAGCCCCTCGCGTTCGAGCAGCTTCACCATCTCGCCCTCGGGAATCCCCTTCGATCCGTTGAAGGCCATGTGTTCGAGAAAGTGCGAGAGGCCGCGCTCGTCATCGTTTTCCGCAAGGCTCCCGGAATCGATCCGCATCCGCACCATCGCCGTGCCCTGCGGGGTGGCGTTGCGGCGGATGATGTAGCGCATTCCGTTGGCGAGCCGCCCGTAGACGTAGGATTGATCCGCCGGGACATCGCTCTTCTCGAAGGCCCAGACCGGCGCGGGCGCGGCTTCGGCGCTGCCTGTCGCAGCCGCAGGGGCCGCCTCCTGCGCGGCAAGCGCGGTGGTGAGCGCCAGCGGCGAGAGGGCGAGCAGGAGCCCGGCAGAGAGCGCGCGGAAATGGGGCATCATGGCAGGCAGGGTATCCCGTAAAGAGGGTTTCGGACGCGGCAGACTAGCGCAATGCCGCAAGCTGTCAGCCCCGCATTGCGACAAAGCTGTCAGCGCTTGGGGAGAGGGGCGATGACGTCGGCCGGCAGGCACGGCGGATTGGCGGCGGCCCAGTCGATCTCCGCTACCGCCGGCACCGGTTTCAGCCCGCCCCACGGCTCGCCCATTTCGCCCGGACTGTAGGACAGGATCGCCATCGAGTTGTCGAAATCACCAAGCCGGGCATTGTCGCGCTCGGCCTTTTCCGGCGGGATCTCCAGCTGCTCCACCCGGTTCCCGCGCACAAGGCGCAGCGTCCGGTCGTCCTTGCGCAGCTCCATCATGCGATAATAGGTCTCGCCATAGAGCATGGTATCGAACACGGAGTTGAAGCCCCAATCGGCCACTTCGGTGCCCTGCGGCAGGCGCACCGTGGTGACGTGGCAGGTGTAATCGGGGGCCTGATAGAAGGGGATCGCGCCCGCGCCGGTTTCGCTGCGCTGGCGCCGGCCGGGCGGATTGAAGCCGCCGCCGGGCAGGCGGTAATAGCGCCCCTGCGCGCCTTCCTTTTCCCATTCCACCGGCCCTGTGCCGGTGATGGTGAGGATCGCCGCCTGGGTCGCGCGGTCATAGCGATATTTGACCGTGTCGATCCGGTCCCATGTCGATGAGCCGGTCAGCTGGCTCTTGAACGCCGTTTCCAGCTGGGCCGCGCTGACCGAGGAGAATTGCAGGTGCTGCCCCAGCCCCTCGGCCCCGCGCCGCACCGTGGTGAGGCTGATCGTGGCGGGCGTATCGAAGCCGGCGCTGGCGTCGATATCGAACAGCTCCATCACCTGCGGCAGGGCAAAGGGCTTGTCCGCCAGCCGTTCGAGTGCGGTGCCCTTGGCCGACAGCGGCAGCACCCATTGATAGGGCAGGAACGGCTCAGCCCGCGCTTCGATCACATCGGGCAGGGTCCCGTCGAGCCACAGCGTCTTGCCGCCCACCTTGGCGCGCACCAGCACGTGATCGAACATGCCCGGGTTGGCGAGCCGCTGGTCGAGCCCGTCGGTCGAGGCGGAATTGTTGACCAGCACAGCTTCGGCCGGGATGCCGAGTTCCGCCAGCAGCGCCAGCAGCATCACGGTCTTGCCCTTGCAGTCGCCGTAGCGCCGCTCCCATGTTTCGTCGGCACTGGCGGGCGTGAAATTGCCGCCGTTCAGCCCGACATAGACGTAGCGCACCTGCTGCTGCACCAGTTCGAGCGCGGCCTGCGCCTGCTTGACCGGATCGGGCGTGGAAGCGCGAATGGCCGCGGCTTCCTCGCGCAGCGGCGAATTGGGGGCGAGGGTGGATGCTGCGGCAAACAGGGTGTGGAACCGGCGCGAGACCGCCTGCCAGTCGGCAAAGTCCGAAAACTCGACGATCCGCGCCCATTCATAGCGCGGCGGGGCATCGCGCGGCGGGGTGAGCGGGGCGGGGTTGTCGACCGTGATGACGATGCGATTGGGCTCGCGCTTGACCAGCGGCGCCAGATCGGGGGTGATGAGGGTGCGCGGCGCCTGCCCGTCCTCCCACGACAGATCGAGCTTGTAGCGTCCGGGCGGCGGGCTTGGCCCCATGAACAGGAGCCCGTGGCTCGCCTCGCGCAGGGTCGCATCGTGCAAGGGGACGGAGTATTCGACCTCCAGATCATCGCCCACGCGCAGATCCGGCACGCGCAGCACCGCGGTGAGCATCCCGTCGAGCATCGCGGCTTCGAGCTGGTCTTCGCGGCGCAGGATTTCAAAGCCGGCCTTGGCGAGCACGTCGATCATCTGACCGCGGCGGTGGATCACCACCTTGTGCACCCGCGCCTCGCCCGCAGCCGGGTTCCAGCCGATCGCGATATTGCCGATTTCGAGCGCTTGCGGCTGGAGCACGCGGATCATCTGGCTGCTGAAAAGCTCGTGCCCGGTCGCAGTGAGGCGAACGAAGCTCGCCTGCCGCCGCAGGAAGGTTGTCCCTTGCGTATCGGGCGGCACGTCGAGCGGCTCGGAGAGGGTCGCCCACGTTGGGGCGGGGGCAACCGCGATGGCCTGCTGGGTCTGTGCCAAAGCAAGGCCCGACTGGGCCAGAAGCCCTGCCACCACCGCGGATTTCCAATACATGCAAACGCCCCCATGCTGGTCCGTCGGCAGGGCGGATAATGCCGCAGCGACAAGGACTTCGGTCAACCTATGCGAGGATCGCGAGGCTGTGAAGGGGGCTAATTCTGTTCGGGATTACTTCTTGAGCGGCGGGGGGCCACGCAGGCGCGAGCGGGCGTGCGACAGGTCGAACACCTCGCCCGGGCCATTGTCTTCCGCGCCCAGCAGGCCGAGGCGGCGGGCGACTTCGCGGTACGCCTCCTCCTCGCCGCCCAGATCGCGGCGGAAGCGGTCCTTGTCGAGCTTTTCGCCGGTCGCCATGTCCCACAGGCGGCAGCCATCCGGGCTGATCTCGTCAGCCAGGATTACGCGGCTGTAATCGCCATCGTAAAGTCGGCCGAATTCGAGCTTGAAGTCGACGAGGCGGATGTCGATCGCCGCGAACATCCCGCACAGGAAATCATTGATGCGGATCGCCATCGAGGACATGTCATGCATCTCCTCGTTGCTGCACCAGTTGAAGCAGGCGATGTGCTCTTCGGCCACCAGCGGATCGCCGAGCGCATCGTCCTTGTAGTAATATTCGATCAGCGTGTGCGGCAGCGGTTCGCCTTCGGGGATGCCGAGGCGCTTGGAGATGGAACCGGCTGCGACATTGCGCACCACCACTTCCAGCGGAATGATCTCGACCTGCCGGATCAGCTGCTCGCGCATGTTGAGGCGGCGGATGAAGTGGGTCGGGATGCCGATATGGCCGAGGCGGGTGAAGACATGCTCGCTGATGCGATTATTGATCACGCCCTTGCCCGCGATCGTGCCCTTCTTCTCGGCGTTGAAGGCGGTGGCATCATCCTTGAAATACTGGATGAGCGTGCCCGGCTCCGGGCCTTCGTAGAGGATCTTGGCCTTGCCTTCGTAGATCTTGGTGCGGCGGGACATCGGCACTTTCCCTTTGGGCGGTTGGCCCTTTTCAGCGAATGGTGCCCGAGGGCGGATTTGAACCACCGACACGCGGATTTTCAATCCGCTGCTCTACCCCTGAGCTACTCGGGCATTCGCTGCGAGCGACGGGATGAAGCCTTGCGGCTGCCCCGGCGAGCAAATGAGAGCGGCCCTATGGCGAAGGCGGCGGGGGTTGGCAAGGGGGATTTGTGGAAAGCGCGAGAGGAATATTGCGCTGCGCTCAATCCTGCTCGCGCCAATCCTCGCGGGCGAGTTCCTCGGGATCGGCGGGAGGGCCGGGAACCGCATAGGAATCGGAGAACCAGCGCGCCAGATCGCGATCCTTGCAGCGCTGCGAGCAGAAGGGGGTGAAGGCCTCGCTGCGGGCCTTGCGGCAAATGGGGCAGGTGCGGGATTTTGTCATGCCGCCACGATCTGCGCGCTCGGCGCTTCGAGTGCAAGGCCGGGATCGCTCTCCACGCGCACCTCGCGGCCCGTGCGGCGGGTGAGCTCGGCGAGCCATTCGGGCTTCAATTTGGCTTTCAGCGCCGGATGCACCCGCAATTCGAGCACCGGGCCGTGGCCTTGCGCCTGTTCGGCCACCCGCAGGGCATGGCGCGCGCACATTCCGGTGCGCGAAGTCGCGAATCGGTGCAGCAGAGAGGGGCCTTCGAGCCGCGCGACCAGCTGGACGAAGCCGAAGCCGTTCATCGCGGTGCGTTCATGCGGCCAGTCGGCCAGCTCCACGTCGAGCGCGGCGTCCACCGCCTTGCGCTCGGCCTTGTCCTGAATGGTCGGGAAGTCGATGCCGATATTGCCGCCGATATCGAACCAGCGCAGCGCCTGTCCGATGGCGGGGATGGCGGCCAGCGCCAGATCGCGGGGGCTGCCGTTGCCGTCGATGTCGATCACCGTCATCGCAGGCGTGGTGCTGACAAGGATGCTGCCGCCCGCAAAGGCGATCTCGCCCGCGCTGGCGGCGTGCCACACCTCGTCCCACAGCCCGGCGGGAAAGCGGTGCAGGGTTTGGCCTTCGGGGAAGGCGGAGACCGGCGCATCGCTGCCCGCCACCCGCGCCTGCGCACGCTTCAGCCGCCCGCGTTCGGCAATGGGTGCGCGGGTGATCACGCAGTCGAGCTGCTGGCCCTCGGTCACATTGGCGGGCAGGTGATCGACCAGCGCCTCTGCGCCATTGTCCAGCCGCACAATCCCGCGACGTTTGCCCGCAAGTTTGGTGACAAGCTGGCCCGAGACCCGCGCCCCGACGACCAGTTCACCCGGCCATTGGATGCGGGCGGCGAGCACATTGTCGCCTTCGACCAGCAACGCGCGGGTCTCGCCGATGCCGTGCTCGATCAGCCACTCAGCCAATGGAGAAACCCGCTCCCTTGAGCAGCGCGCGGGTGTGATAGAGCGGCAGGCCCATCACGCCCGAATGGCTGCCCCTGATCCACGCGATGAGGCCTTCCGCAGGGCCCTGAATGGCATAGCCGCCGGCCTTGCCCTGCCATTCGCCGCCAGCGAGATAGGCGGCGATTTCCTCTGGCGAGAGGCGCTTGAAGCACACCACGGTTTCATCGAGCCGCTCGCGCAAACTGCCGTCGGGCGCGCGCAGGACGACGCTGGAGAGCACCTGATGCCGCCGCCCGCTCATCAGTTCGAGACAGGCGCGCGCTTCATCCTCTGTCTCGGTCTTGGGCAGGATCCGGCGGCCGACCGCGACCACGGTATCGCCCGCCAGCACGAAGCCGGGCGCCTCCACCGCAGACGCCTTCTCGCGGCCCATGCGAAGGGCATAGGCGCGGGGCAGTTCGCCCTTGAGCGGGGTCTCGTCGATATCGGCTGGCACCACGGCATCAGGGGCAAGACCCAGCCGCGCGAGCAATTCGCGCCGCCGGGGCGAGGCTGATGCCAAGGTTAGATGGTGAGAGCCCATGTGGTGGGCCCGTGGCCCTTATTGCGGGCCGGGGCCGCCGCGACCCGGCATGAAGCGATAGGTGATGCGCGCCTTGGTGAGATCGTAAGGGGTCAGCTCGCACAGCACCTCGTCACCCACCAGCACGCGGATGCGGTTCTTGCGCATCTTGCCTGCGGTGTGGCCGAGCACTTCATGGCCGTTTTCAAGCTCCACCCGGAACATCGCATTGGGCAGCAATTCAACCACGCGCCCGCGCATTTCGAGGAGTTCTTCCTTGGCCATGAAATTCCTTTGTGTGTGCAGTGTGTCTATGACGCGGCGCACAATACGCCGGTCGAAATTCAAGCGCGCTTTAGCGATGCGGGAACCAAAAGGGAAGGCTCCAGCTTTAAGGGCCGCGCGATGTCTGATTCGGGGCCTGATTTCGGGCGACATATGCAGGGTTTGCGGACGCACCGCGTTCCTGCCCCGAACACCCGGGACCGGTAATAGCCGGCCCGAGACGATTTTTATGATTTGAAGGGACACCATGAACCTCTCGCCGCTCTCCCGCGCTCTCTTGCGCGCCGGCACCTGCGCTGCCAGCCTTGCTGTTGCCATGCCGGTGCTCGCCAGCGCCAACACCGCCCTTGGCGAGACGACCCAGCCCCAGCCGGTGGCCGTCCCGCAGCCGACGGCGGACGAAGAGCCTGACAGCGCCAGCGGCACGGCTGTCTCCGGCGACCAGATCATCGTCAGCGGCAAGCGTATCCGCGGCCAGCTGCTGGTCGAACAGGCCCCGCTGCTCCAGCTCGATGAAGCCGCGATTGCCGCCGAGGGCGTGACCTCGATCACCGATCTCATCGCCCAGATCAGCGCGCAGACCGGCTCGGCCCGCGGCCGCGGGGGCGGCGGCATGCCGGTGATCCTGGTGAACGGCATCCGCATCGGTTCTTTCCGCGAATTCGCCTCCTATCCGCCCGAGGCGCTCGCGCGGGTCGAGGTGTTCCCTGAAGAAGTCGCCCAGCGCTTCGGCTTTCCGCCTGATCGCCGCGTCATCAACCTGATCCTCAAGGAAAACTACTCCAACCGCGAAGTCGAGCTGGAGTTCGAAACCCCCTCGCGCGGGGGCCTTACCCGCACTGAGCAGGATTTCGGCACGCTGCGCATTGCCGATGGCGGGCGCTTCAACGTCGATTTCGAGATCAGCGATTCCTCGCTGCTGACCGAAGACGAGCGCGATGTGCGCCAGACGCCGGGTTCGGTCTCCACTGTGCCGGGTGATCCGGCGCAGGCCGAATATCGCAGCCTTGCTGCCGACACCTTCGGGCTTGAAGGCAATGTCAGCTGGGCCAAGGCCTATATCGAAAGCGGCACGGCGCTGAGCGCCAACCTGAATTACCAGCGCAACGAAACCCGCAGCCTCGACGGTCTCAACACCGTGGTGCTGACGAGCAATCCGGCGGTGCCGGGCATCACCCGCACCTTCGGCGAGGACACGCCGCTCGCACGCCGCAATTCGACCGATCGCTTCTCGACCGCGGGATCGCTGACCAAGCCGGTCAATTCCTTCCGCCTCACCACCACTTTCGATGCCTCGCTGACCGAGAGCGAGACCGAGATCGACCGCCGCTTCGACACGCGCGGGCTCGTCAATGCCGCGCTGGCCGGCACGCTTTCGCCCACCGGTCCGCTGCCGACCGATGCCGATGCCGGCTTCGATATCGCCCGCAGCCGCAACATTACCGGCCAGTCGCGCACCACGCTCGAAGGGCCGCTGGGCGAGCTTCCGGCAGGCGAAGTGCTGGCGACCTTCGATGCCGGACTCGACTGGCAGCAGATCGAGAGCAGCGACACCCGCAGCAATCAGAACGTCACTCTGACGCGCCGTAACCTTTCGACCGGCGCCAACGTGGTGATCCCGATCACCAGCCGCCGTGCGGGCGTGGCCGATGCGCTGGGCACCTTCACGCTCAACCTGCAGGCGGGGATCGAGGATCTCAGCGATTTCGGCGTGCTGGGAGACTGGAACGCGGGGCTCAACTGGTCGCCGGTTGACGGGCTGGACCTATCGGCCACCTATATCTTCCGCGAGGTTGTACCGGGTCTGGGCGCGCTGGGCAATCCGGTGATCACCAATTTCAACGTGCCGGTGTTCGATTTCACCCGCGGCGAGACTGTGCTGGCCGATGTCACCACCGGCGGCAATCCCGCGCTTCCGGCGGAAACGCAGCGCGACTGGAAGTTTGCTGCCAACTGGTCGCTGCCGTTCTGGGAAAACACCCGTCTGACAGTGGAGTATATCCGCAACCGTTCGGACAATGTGGTGAGCGCCTTCCCGCAGATCACGCCCGAGATCGAGGCGGCCTTCCCGGGCCGTGTCACCCGCGATGCGACGGGCCGCCTGACCGCGGTTGACCGGCGTTCGGTGAGCTTTGCCGAGACGCGGGCGAACCGGGTGCAGTTCATCTTCTCGACCAATGGCAGCATCGGCGCACCGGCTGGCGGCGGCTTTGGCGGCCCCGGCGGCGGTCGTCCGGCGGGCGCGGGCGGGCCTCCTGCAGGCGCAGCGCCAGCAGCAGCGACCCCGGCTCCGCCGACCACTGGCCCAGCGCCTGCGGCAGGTGCAGCGCCTGCGGCAGGTGCAGCGCCTGCGGGCGGCCCGCCGCGCTTCGGTGCCGGCGGCATGCCGAGCCCTGAGCAGCGCGAGCAGTTCATGGCCTTCCGCACCCGGCTGTGCGCCGATGATGGCCTCGCCTTCCTCGAAAAGCTGGTCGCCGCGATTGACAGCGGCGCGGACCTTTCGGCCGAATTCCCCGGGATCGACCCGTCGCGCCTCGCGCCGATGCTGTCGCGCCTGCGGGGTGAGGACGGCAAGGTCGATCCGGCCCGTCTGGCAAGTTTCCGCACCCGCATCTGCAGCTTCGATCCGTCGATGATGATGGGCGGCGGCGCACCGGGCGGGGCACCGGCTGGCAGCGGCGCTCCGGCCAGAGCACCCGGCGGCGCACCCGGCGGTGCGCCGGGCAGTGCGCCTGCGGCCAATCCGCAGCTTGCCGCTTTCCGCGAGCGGGCTTGCGGCCCTGACGGCACCAAGGCGATTGCCGAGCTGATCGGCAAGATCGAGCGCGGCGAGGATGTCTCGGCCGAGATGCCCGGCGTCGATCCGGCCTTCATCAAGATGGCGATCGATCGTTCGCGCGCGCCCGATGGCACGATCCCGCCCGAAGCGCTGGCCCAGTTCCAGCAGCGCTTCTGCGCGATGATGCCCGCTCCTGCACAGGCAGGCGGTGCGCCTGCGGCTGGCGGCGGCGCTCCGGCGGGTGGGCCTCCGGCCTTCAACCCGCTGGCGGGCGGCCGCAACATGCAGGGCTTCCGCTACTTCGTGAACCTCACTCATGCGATCGAGCTCGACAACGAGATCCTGATCGCCAACGGCCTCAATCCGCTCGACCAGCTTGACGGTCAGGCGACCGGGGCCTTCGGCCTGCCGCGCCATTCGAGCCGGCTTGAAGCGGGTCTGTTTGGCAAGGGCGTGGGCTTCCGCCTTTCGGGCATCTACACCGGCACCACCCGCATCGACGGTTCGGGCCTGCCGGGCAGCACCGATCTGTTCTTCGACGATATCGTCACCTTCAACCTGCGCATCTTCGCCAATATCGGCGAGATCACCGGCAAGAACGAAGGCTTCCTGAAGGACACCCGCGTGTCCCTGCGCGCCGACAACCTGTTCGATGCCCAGCGCCGCGTGCGGGACGAGGCCGGCAACACGCCGATCAACTACCAGCCCTTCCTGATCGATCCGATCGGGCTTTATGTCGGGCTGGACTTCCGGAAGCTGTTCTAGGGCCTGCGCCCGCGCATCAGTCTAGGCTGGTGCGCGGGAACATCCATTGATGGGTGGGTGCGGGCGCGAAGGGCTGCCATTTTCCCTCGGCCTGTGCCAGCCTGTCGGCAATGGCGACCATCACGCTCGGGTTGACGCCGAGGCCGCAATGGCTGGCGTGGACTTCGATATTCTCGGTCGGGTGGCCGCCGCTCGCCTTGTCGGGGTGCTGCACCGAGCCGCGCCAGTGGACGATCCCGTCGGTGCGGGTGAAGACCGAGGTGGTCGGCACCGGCGGCGCCTGATCGAGCCCGCGGAACCGCCCGCCCTGCATCGGCTCGGGCTCCTTGCCGTTGAGAAACTCGAACAGGCGCGCGGCATTGGTGTGGCCGCGATCATCCGAAATCGGACTGCCGAGGCTGATCACCAGCCGCACCTTTTCCGGGTGGAGCTTGGCAAGCTCGCGCGCCAACACCCCGCCAAGGCTCCAGCCGACCAAAGAGACCTTGCGGCCGCTCTTGTCGAACAGCCCTGTCAGCTGCTTTTCGAGCCGCATCAGCAGTGCATTATCGACCTTGATATTGCGCCCCGAGGCCCAGCCATGCGCGTCATAGCCGAGCCGGCCGAGCACGCCGCGCATCGGCACGGTCGAGGAATTCGACGCCATGAAGCCCGGCAGGGTCATCACTGCATGGCCATCACCCTTGGGTAGGGCAGCCATCAACGGGCGCGCCGCATAGAACAGGCCAAGCTCGAACATCGCGCGGCCTTCCGCCAGCGTCCAGAAGCGGTGCGGCGGCTCTGCGGCCCGATCCGGCCCATGTGTCATAGCGATGCTGGCCATCATTGTTTCTCCTGGGATTTGCGACCCGTCTTCGCGGGCTGTTTTCTGGTTTTCTTGGGAGCGGCGGCTTCGGGCGAAGCCACGCCCCGCGCGACGGCGAGCAGGTCGTCGAACGAGTCCTGCAAGCACTGCGAATAGAATTCGGGATCGGGCAGGATGTCCCGGCAGGCGGTGAAGCTGATATAGGCTTCATCGACATAGGACTGCACGACATGGGCAAGGCCGAGGCCGTCGGTCAGGCAGATCAGCGAGAGCGACATGCTCTCAAGCCGCGCGCCGCTCGAATAGATGTGCACCGGCGGACCGGGCACGTTGGTCACCACCGTATTGAACGGCATCGCCAGCCGGTGCGCGAGGCTGACGCGGCTGAACAATTGCGCCCCCAGCGCCATGTAGAACAGCGGGTTGACCTTGCTCACCTCGGTCATCCGCCGCGCGCCCAGCGCGTTGGTCATCGCCTTGGAATTGTTGGTCTGGCTGTAGACATAGGCGAGCCGTTCGGCCGGATCGGCAATATGCGTGCCGAGCGGGGCGATCATCGCGGCGACCTGGTTGCCCATGTCGCCCTTCTCGTCCGATGCGCGCACCGAAATCGGCGCCATCGCCGTCATGGTGCTTTTGGGCAGATCGCCCTTGGCCGACAGGTACTTGTTGAGCGCCCCGCCGATCACCGCGATGGCAACGTCATTGACCTTGGCCTCCGGCAGCAGCGCGCGGATCGCCTTGAATTCCTTGAGATCGAAGGTGCGCCCCTCGACCACGCGGTGCGGCGAGATGGTGCGGTTGAAGCGCGTGCGCGGCGGGACAAGATCGGTGCTGAGCTTGAACTCGCGCGCCACCAGCCCCTTGATCACGCCCGCCACCCCCGGCACCGCCTTGGCCGCGACCTGCGCCTGCTTCAGCGGATTGAGCAGCGCGTTGACATAGGATTTGCCGAGCAGCTCGACAGGGCCGGGAACGCGCTCGGGCTTCCACGTATCGGGCTTGGCCGGCGGCCCGGCATCGGGGGTGAGCGTGTGGAGCGCCTCCATCAGATCGATGCCGCTCATCCCGTCGATCGCGGCATGGTGGACCTTGGTGACGAAGGCAAAGCAGCCGGGCGGATAGCCTTCCACCGCATCGAGCCCCTCGACCACTGTGAACTCCCACGGGGGCCTGTTCAGATCCAATGGGCGGGCATGGATGCGCGCGGCCTGGATGCACAGCTGGCGCCAGTCACCGGGCTTGGGCAAGGCGACATGGCGCACGTGATATTCGAGATCGAAATCGGGATCCTCGATCCAGTAGGGATAATCGAGATCGAAGGGCACGCGCACCAGCCGCTGGCGCATCGTGCGCGACAATTGCATGCGCGATCCGATGAACTGGAGAATGTCCTTGAACCGGACGAAGCCCCCCGGGGCTGTCGCCGGATTATAGATCAGGACGGAGCCGATATGCATCGGCGAATTCGGCGATTCCAGCGCAACGAACGAGGAATCCATGCCTTGCAACTGCCGCAAGGGTCTCTCCCGCTGGCCGACCTGCGTGGTGAGGCGGCTTCGGCCCGTTTTCGGGCTCTGGAACAAGGGCTAGGCGCTTGGCCCGCGCAAAGCAACCTGACGCGAACGGCAGGAATTGCCGTGAGGGAAGGTTGTGCGTAACAATGTTACGCGTGGAGGCTCTCCGCCACTGCCTCTGCTGCGGCATACCCGCTCGCCCAGGCCCATTGGAAGTTATAGCCGCCCAGCCATCCGGTCACATCCACCGCCTCGCCGATGGCATAGAGGCCGGGGACTTTCGCCGCTTCCATCGTGCGGCTGGAAAGCTCCGCCGTCGCGATCCCGCCGGCGGTGACTTCCGCCTTGGCGTAGCCTTCGGTGCCATTGGGGGAAAAGCGCCAGTCGGCCAGCTTCGCCTGTGCCGCACGCAGGTCCTTGTCGGAGCAATTGCCAAGCTCTCGCTCGATAGCCAGCCGGTCCGCCAGCGCATCGGCCAGCCTGTCAGGCAGACGCTCGCGCAACAGCGAGCGCAGGTGCGTTCGCGGGCGATCTCGCTTGGCTTCCAGCAGCCAGTCGCTGGCCGCCTCGGGGAGGAAGGTGATGCCGATCGGCTCGCCGTGCCGCCAGTAGGACGAGACTTGCAGGATCGCGGGGCCGGACAGGCCCTTGTGGGTGAACAGCGCGGCTTCGGCGAATTCCGCCTTGCGCTTGTCGGCCCCCGCGCGCGCCAGCACCGGCGCGGCGACGCCTGACAGCTCGCGGAACAGCACATCCTCGCCCCCCAGCGTCAGCGGGACGAGGGCAGGGCGGGGCTCGACCACCTTGAGGCCGAACTGGCGGGCGAGGCCATAGGCAAAGTCGCTTGCGCCCATCTTGGGGATCGAGGGGCCTCCGGTGGCGATCACCAGCGCAGGGGCCTGCCATGAGCGGCCATCGGCGGCGGCGACGGTGAACTGGCCTTCAGCCGAGCGTGCGACGCTGGCGATATCGACCCCGCAGGTGAGGGTCACGCGCTCGGGCGGACATTCCTCCAGCAGCATATCGACGATCTGGCGCGCAGAGCCGTCGCAGAACAATTGCCCCAGCGTCTTTTCATGCCACGCGATCCCGTAGCGTTCGACCAGCGCGATGAAGTCTGCGGGGGTGTAGCGGGCCAGCGCACTCTTGGCGAAATGCGGGTTGGCGGAGAGATAATTGGCCGGCCCTGCGCCCAGATTGGTGAAGTTGCAGCGCCCGCCGCCGGATATGAGGATCTTCTTGCCCGGCGCCTCGCCCTTCTCCAGCAGCGCGACCTTGAGCCCGCGCTGCCCCGCCTGCCCCGCACAGAACAGCCCGGCCGCACCTGCGCCGAGGATGATGACGTCATGCTGATCCATCGCGCGCAGTTGGCCGCTTGTGGGCGGCTTGTCCAGCCGGTGCGATGCCGCGCCGGGCGAGGAAATAGAGGCCGCAGCCCACCGCCAGCATCAGCGCGAGGATGCGGTAGGCCTCGCCCGAGGCCTGGCTCGCCACCCACAAGGTCGTGATTACAGCCAGCACAGCGATCGGCAGGTGCCAGGCAGGCGAAGGGCTCGTCTCGCGCCGGTTGAGCACCGGCAGGGCAAGAGCGGTGAGCAGATAGGTGATCAGCCGTGACAATGTGCTCGCCACCGCGAGCGTTGCGAAACCGGCCGAAAGGCTGAAGCCGACCGCCACCGCGCCGAAGAACAGGATCGACACGTCCGGCGTGAGGAAGCGCCGCGAGATGTGTCCGAAGACCGACGGCAGCAGGCCGCTTTCGGCCATGCCGTAGGTCATGCGCGGAATAACGATCCCGCCGCCCAGCGTGTTGCCCGCGATCGAGAACACTGCGGCGACCGCGAGCGCGATCGCTCCGGCAGGCCCGGCCAGCACCTGCGCGGCGGCGGCGAGGGCGTTTTCCCCCTCTCCGGAGACAGGGCCGACCGCGAGATAGGCCCAGATCACCAGCATGTAGAACAGTGTGACTGCCACGAGCGTCACCATCAGCGCCCTTGGAATGGTGCGGCGCGGGTCCTTTGTCTCGCCCGCCGCGAAGGTCGCATTCTCGAAGGCGGTGTAGGCATAGAAGGACAAGAGCACCACACTCTCGAGATCGCCGAATTCGGGCAGGGCGAAGCCGATGGCCGGATCGCGCGTGGCAAGGCCGAGGATGACGAGGCCGATCAGGGGCACGAGCTTGCCGGTGGTGATCACCCCGAGCACGCCCACCGAGGCCCGCATCCCGACAAGATTGATCGCGGTGATCGCGATGATGAAACCGGCCGCCGCGGCGGTCTTGAGGAGCGGGTCGGCCAGCACCGGAAACAGCACCGCGAGATAGGCGATGGCGACGTGCGAATTGGCCGCGACCGACACCACGCCCGAGGCGTAGCGCGACCAGCCGGCCTGAAAGCCAAGGAACGGACCGAATGCCTGCGTCGCATAGAGCACCGGCCCGCCATGCGCCTCGAAGCGCCCTGCCAGCGCGGCAAAGACCAGCGCGATCGGCAGCACCAGCAGCGCGCCGACCAGCATCATCCACGGCGCGAAACTGCCCACCCCGGTGACAAGCAAGGCCGGCAGGGCGAAGATAGCGGCACCGATCATGCCATTGACCGGCAGCAGCGCCGCACCCCAGAAGCCGACCGTCCGCGGCAGTTCCGCCTGATTTTCGATGATTTGCACACCCCCCGGCTGCTTTTGCCCACCTTAGCCCGCCATCCGGCCAGCACAAGCTTTGCCAAATGCGCGCGGCTTTCCTATCTCCGCCGCCATGGCCAGAACTCCCGCAGGCACTCCCCATGATCCGCGAGGGGGCGATCGCTTCAACGAGGAGCGCGCCGCCTATACGGTCGCCAGTGCCCAGCCCGATCTGGAGGGCGGGGTGCAGGCGATCCGCGAGACGGTGAAGGTCTTGAAGCCCGTCCCCGGCGTCTACCGCATGCTCGATACCCGGGGCGAGGTGCTGTACGTGGGCAAGGCGCGCTCGCTGAAGGCCCGCGTTGCCAACTACACCCAGATCGCCCAGCTCTCCGGACGGCTCCAGCGGATGGTCAGCCAGACCCGTTCGATGGAGATCATCACCACCAATTCCGAGGCCGAGGCGCTGCTGCTGGAAGCGCAGCTGATCAAGCGGTTTCGCCCGCCCTTCAACGTGCTGCTGCGCGACGACAAGAGCTTCCCCTTCATCCTGCTGCGCGCCGACCATGCCTATCCGCGCATCCAGAAGCATCGCGGCGCGCGGCGGGCCAAGGGCAATTACTACGGGCCGTTTGCCAGCGCGGGGAGCGTCAACACCACATTGAATGCGCTGCAGAAGCTGTTCCTGCTGAGAAGCTGCACCGACAGCTTCTTCAACAATCGTGACCGGCCCTGCCTGCTCTACCAGATCAAGCGCTGCTCGGCGCCCTGCGTCGGCCGGATCGACGAGGGCGGCTATGACGCGCTGGTGCGGCAGGCGAAGGATTTCCTCTCGGGCAAATCGGGCGCGGTGCAGGCCGATCTCGAGCGGCAGATGGCCGAGGCGGCGGAGAACCTCGATTTCGAGACCGCCGCGATGCTGCGTGACCGGCTGCGCGCGGCGACCTTCATTCAGGGCTCGCAGGCGATCAATGCGCAAGGTTTGGGCGATGCCGATGTCTTCGCTCTCGCCGCCAAGAACGGGCAGATGAGCGTCCAGTCCTTCTTCATCCGCGGCGGGCAGAACTGGGGCCACCGCGCCCTGTTCCCGCGCCACACGGCCGATGTCGATGAGGCGCAGGTGCTGGCCGACGTCATGCTGCAATTCTACGAGGAAGTGCCGCCGCCGCCGACCATTCTGGTTGACCGCATCTTGCCCGAGGCAGAGCTGATCGAAGCGGCACTGAGCGAGCTTGCGGGCCGCAAGGTGCGGCTCTCTGTCCCCGAGCGCGGTGACCGGCGCAAGCTCATGGCGCAGGCCCAGCGCAATGCCGTGGAGGCACTGGAGCGGCGGCTGGCCGAGACCGGCACCAAGGCGCGCCTCAACCGCGAACTGGCCGAATTCCTCGATCTCGACGCAGCCCCGCAGCGGATCGAGATCTATGACAACAGCCATATCCAGGGCGCCAAGGCGGTCGGCGCGATGGTGGTCGCCGGGCCGGAGGGCTTCGAGAAGGGCCAGTATCGCAAGTTCAACATCCGCGAGGCGCAATCGAACGACGACTTCGCGATGATGCGCGAGGTGATGGCGCGGCGGTTCCGTAGTTTTGCGGAAGGCGAGGAGAACCCCGAGGCCAAGGCGGGCGGCCACGAGACCATCCTGCCCGATCTGATCCTGATCGACGGCGGCAAGGGCCAGCTCTCCAGCGTCATGGCGGTGCTGGAGGATATCGGCATTGCCAACGAGATCGCGGTGATCGGCATCGCCAAGGGGCCGCATCACGGGCGCGAGGGCCGCGAGGTGTTCCACTTCCCCGACGGGCGCGAGAAGATGCTTCCGGTGAATTCGCCGCTGCTGTTCCACTTGCAGAACCTGCGCGACGAGGTGCACCGCTATGTCATCGGCGCGCACCGGGCCAAGCGCTCGAAGGCGATCACCGCCTCACCGCTGGACGAGATCCCCGGCATCGGCCCGGCTCGCAAACGCGCGCTGCTGCTGCATTTCGGCACGGCATCAAAGGTCCGCGCGGCGGCGCTGGAGGATCTGCAGCGCGCGCCGGGGGTCAGCGCGACCGTGGCGCGCAAGGTCTATGACTTCTATCACGCGGGCGGGTGAGGGGCGCCGCCCGCGGCAGCGCCCGCCATCACCTCACTGCCCGTCGAGCGCCTTGCTCACCAGCACATTGACCGAAACGCGGCGGTTCTGCGCGCGGCCGGCGGCGGTGGTGTTGTCGGCGGCCGGATCGGCGGTCGCCATGCCGGTCGGCGTGAGCATCCGGTAGGGCTTCCAGCGGCACACCTGCTGCAAGTGATTTACCACGGCAGCGGCGCGCTTTTCCGACAGCGCCTGATTGAGGTCCTGCGAGCCGGTGGAATCGGTGTAGCCGAGCACCAGCATCAGCGAATTGTCATTGGCCTCGGCCTGCCGCGCCACATCGCACAATTCGAGCCGCGCGGAGGGCGAGATCACCGCCTTGCCGACTTCGAAATAGACGTTGGTGGTGCTCTTCAGGTTGTACTTGTCGATATCGCCGAGACGCCCGCGCAGGGCTTCGGTGGCGGCGGCGTTCTGCTGGATTGCGGCGCCCTGCTGGGCGAATTGCTGCGCGGTGCCGCCGCGGATCATCGCCGCGATCAGCCGGTCATCGCTGGTGAAGCGCACTTCGCTTGCCACCAGCCCGTCGCCATACTGGCGGGTGCGCACCTTGACCGGCAGGCCGTTCATGAGGACCGACTGGTCGAAGGTCTTGTTGCCGATGCCGAGGAAGCCGCCGCGGGTGCGGATTTCGGTATCGGGGTGAAGCGTCAGGATGGTGCTTGTGCCGTCCTCGGCGGTCACCTGCATGCGCTGGCCCTGGCGTGCGGAAATGATCCCCTCGAGGCGCGGGCCTTCGTTCATTTCGGTCATCGCGGGCAAATTGCCATAGACCGTGGTGAGCACCTCGTCATCGGCAGGAACCTGGGCCGAAAGGCCATGCGCACCCGGCAGGGCAAGTGCGGCAAGCAGCGCCAGCGTCCATGAGGCGCGGGTTGCGCGGGCGGGGGTGTGCATCAATCAAACTCCTGTGTTTCGGGCCAGCGATCCCTTGTGGTTCGGCCCTTATTGGCGTGTTGCCCACGCAGCGGTGTTCATCCCATCCTTGCTGACGGGTGAACACGCAAGCCCCGGCGGCCACAGGAGCGGGCAGCCGGAGCAAGGGATGCGGTGAGCCGAGTCCCGGACCCGGCGTCAAGCTGCGCGATCAGCGCGCGGATTGCTCCGCAATCCAGCGGTCGATCTTGGCTTCCAGCACCGCCAGCGGCAGGCCGCCGGTGTTCAGCACCTGCTCGTGGAAGGCCTTGATGTCGAACTTCTTGCCCAGCTTGAGTTCGGCCTTCTTGCGCAGCTGCTGGATGGTGAGCGCGCCGATCTTGTAGGCCACCGCTTGCCCGGGAATGGCGATGTAGCGATCGACCTCGGCAATCACCTCGGTGCGGGTCATGCCGGAATTGTCCATCATGAAGGCGATCGCCTGATCGCGGCTCCAGCCCTTGGCGTGGATGCCGGTATCGACCACCAGCCGCATCGCGCGCAGCTGTTCGTCCTGCAGCGTGCCGTAACGGTTCCACGGGTCCTTGTAGAAGCCCATCTCGTTGCCCAGCGTTTCGGCATAGAGCGCCCAGCCTTCCACGAAAGCCGTGGTGCCGCCGTAGCGCATGAAGGCGGGCAGGGCCTCGTTCTCCTGCGCAAGGCTGATCTGGAAGTGGTGCCCCGGCGCGCCTTCGTGCAGGTAGAGCGTGACATTGCCCGGCGTCAGGCGGCTCGGCAGATCATAGGCGTTGAAATAGAACACGCCCGGACGGCTGCCGTCAGCCGTGCCCGACTGGTAGGAGCCGCCGGCTTCGAACTGTTCGGTCGAAGGATCATAGGGGCGGATTTCCAGCGGCGCCTTGGGCAGCAGCGAGAAATAGTCGCCGATCTTGGCGTCGACCTGCTTGCCGATGTCGTAATAGGACTGGGTCAGCGCCTCGCGGGTCTTGGGCTGGAACTTGGGATCGGTGCGGACATAGTCGAAGAACTGGGTGAGGGTGCCCTTGACCTTCACCTCGCGCTGAAGCTTCACGAGCTCCGCCTTGATGCGCGCCACTTCCGACAGGCCGAGCTGGTGGATCTGTTCCGGTGTCATCGGCAGGGTGGTCGAATCCTCGACCAGCAGGGCATAGAGCTTGTCGCCGCCCTTCATCTGGGCAAGGCCGATGCTCTCGCGTGCGGCGGGCAGATATTCGTCGCGCAGGAAGTCGCGCAGGCGCGTGTTGGCGGCATAGAGCGCGCGGGTCTTGGCTTCGTAGGCGGCCGTCAGCCGCGCCTTGTCGGCGTCGGAGAACTCCGCCGGGAATTCCTGCACCGGTCCCATGAACTGCGATTCCGCAAGCGGCAGGGCCAGCTGCGTATCGAGCTGGGTGACCATGATGCCGACCGTCAGCTTGGTCTCCAGCACGCCGGTCGCCATGCCTTCGCGGAACTTGGCGATCGCCCGGTCGACGAAGACGATGTAGTCATCGTGCCGCTTCAGGTTGTCCTCGTAATTGGCGAGGGTCTTGAACGGGGCGACGCCCTTGCCGCTGGCAAAGCTGGGGTAGAAGGTGTGCAGCCCGAAGAAGTGATTGAGCGGGCGCACTTCGGTGAGCGCGCGCATCTCGTCCGTCGCGCCGGCCAGCGCGCGTTCCTCGGTATATTTGAACACATCGTAGGCGAGCTGGTCGGTCTCGTTCAGCTTGCTGCGGTCGATCTGCGCCAGCAGCGCGAGGTTGAGCTGGGTGTCGGTGCGCGCGGCGAGGAAGGCGGAATCGGTCAGGAGATCGCCGAGCCGGTCGGCCTTCTCGTCCTCGCCGCGGAACAGGCGGCTCAAGGGGTTGAGCGCCAGCTCGCGCGCGTCGGCATCATCGAACAGGGCGAAGAGCTTGTCGTGCTCGGTCTGCACACTGGCCGTGGTCGCGGGAGCATCCTGCGGCGCGCTTTCGGCCAGCGCAGGGGTGGCGACGAGCAGAGCCGCGGTCGAAGCGGCAAGAACAAGGCGAAGTTTCATCGGTACACCCCCGGCGATCGGATCAATCGCGGGGCGCTAGGCCTGTCCCTCGGTGAGCGCAAGCGCGCGGGCGACGAGCGGGCAAGCCGCTTCGACCGGTGTCATGCCGCTGCGTTCATGCGGCTCCGGTGGAAGGCGGCATCCTTGCGCAACTGATCATGCTCGACCCATACCGAATGGGTGCCCGAACAGATCTTGTGCGGCAGGGCGAGGCGGCAGATCGGGCCCTTTGTGACGTCGGAAGCGTCGAGGATCGCGCACTGCGAGGTGCCGGTGTTCTCGTCGATCAGGAAGGTGACCAGATAGCCATCGTCCTCCGAAGTCGCGCCCTTGCGCGGGATCATCGGGCTTTCGCTGGCATAGACGCCCTCGGGAAGGCGGTAGACCTGCTCTTCGCCGGTCTCGGTATCGTGGCGGACATAGCCGTTGAACAGGAACCAGCCGGGCCGCGTGGTGGTCGACCAGACGTAGCGGCTCTTCTTCATCGCATAGGCCGGGTTGATCATCCCGAATTCGACGATCTTGTCGTCGAGGCGCTCCTCGCGGGTCTCGCCGGTCTTGAGGTTGAAGCGCCAGCGGTGGAGGCGGGACTGGAAGCTGTGCTCGTCCACGTAAGCCATCATGTGGCTGTAGCGGCCCATTTCCTCCAGCGGATCGGGCATGGGCTTGGCCTGATGATAGCCTTCGAGGATGACTTCATCGCCTACCTCCCACGCGTTCGTCCAGTGGAGCACATAGGTCGGCGCGGCCTCGAACCAGCGGATGTCGGCTGCGCTGCCGTGGCGCGGGATCAGGGCAAAGCGGGTCGGCACGCCGTCGTGCAGGCGGGCGGCGTGGATGTTGCGATCGAGCAGCTCCTCGTCCCAGAACAGCGGCATGTCGTTGAGGATCGACCAGTTTTTCGTGATCGCCATGTCATGCGGCAGGCGCGGCCCCGGCAGCGGCACGGGGGTGTAGTGCACCAGCGCTCCGGTGCGATCCACCACGCCGTAATGCATGAAAGGCGCGTGCTTGGAGTAGTTGAAGAACATCAGCTCGCCGGTCTCCTCGTCCACCTTGGGGTGGGCCGAGATGCCATCGAGCGGCACCCATGGCGCCTTGCCGCGACTGCCGAGGGTGGCCGGGTCGAGCATCCATGCCTCGCCGCACTGGTAGAGCGTCGCATAGGCCATACCGGCGTGGACGATGATATCGGTGCTGCCGGTATCCTTGAGCCCGCCATGCGCGCCGAAGCCCGGGCGCTTCGACGTGCCCCACGGGTCCATCAGCCCGCCCCACAGCGATTGCCCCGCGATCTGTTCGGCCTCGAAGCAATGGGTGCGCACGAAACGATTGCGATAGCTCGCCTTGCCGCCCGAAATGTTCACCTGATGGATCATCGCATCGCCATCGAAGGGATGGTGGCGGCCCAGCGGCTGGTGCACCTGGTTTTCGGTGTTGCGCAGGTAGATGCCGTCAATATCGGGCGGGATCGCGCCTTCCAGCACGGTCAGCTCGGCCACATCGACTTCCTCGTGGAGCGGCGTCCATGGCCCCGTCAGATAGGGGTGGTTCGACGGTTCGAGCGTGGTCTTCACCGGCGGGTGGCGCGTGATCTGCATGGGTTCCTCTCCCTCGGTCCGGAAGATGAACCGCGCGCGCGCCGCTGGCAAGGGCCCGCAAATTTGATCGCGGTCAAAGCGGCGCGGGCAGCATGGGCGCAAGCTTGCGCTCATCAGTGGGAGAACAGTCATGAAATCGATTCTGCTTCACGTCGATCACGACGCCGCCTTCAATGCCCGCCTGCAAGTCGCGCTCGATATGGCGCGGGCCACGGGCGCGCACATCACCTGCCTGCAGGCGATCAATTACGAGATCTTCGCGCCCGGCGACTTCTACGGCTCGGCGATCGCGGCGGCGATGCCGGTGATCAAGGAGAGCGCCGAGCAGCTGCGCGCGCAGATCGAGGCGCGGCTGGCGGGCGAGGATGTCGCGTGGGATTGGCGGTTCCTCTACGGGATGAGCATCAATCGCCTGCTGGAACATTCGCCGCTCGCCGATGTGGTGATCGTCGGCCCGGCGGATATCGGCTTTGACGGACACGGGCCTTCCTCGCTGGTGGGCGATCTGGTGCTGCGTTCGCCCGTGCCGGTGCTGGTGGTGCCGGGCGATGCGAAGGGCTTCGATGTCACCGCGCCGGTGATGGTGGCGTGGAACGGCTCGGCCGAGGCCGCTCATGCGCTGCGCGCTGCCGTCCCGCTGCTGGCCGCGGCGGGCAAGGTATGGCTGGTGAGCATTGCCGAGGCCTCCGACAAGAAGCCGCGCTTTGACTTTCCCGCGCTCGAAGGCGCGCAATATCTCAGCCGCCACGGCATCGCCTGCGAGGTGGTGGAGGTGCCGCGCGGCGAGGCGAAGATCGGCGACACGCTGTTCTCCGCCGCGCAGATGCGGGGCTGCGGGCTGATGGTGATGGGCGCCTATGGCCATTCGCGGCTGGCAGAGATGCTGCTGGGCGGCGTCACCCGCCAGATGCTGAGCGAGCCGCAGATGCCGATTTTGCTGGCGCATTGATTGTTCCGCACGCCCTCCGGCGTGCGAAATCCTCGCTCATGCGGCCTGAAGGCCGCGTCGCTGCGGGCGCGCGTTCGCGCTTGCGGCCCGTCCTGCGGCGGGCCGAAACAGCGCCCTAGAGCACGGTTTGCGTATGCCTCTTGTCCGGCGGGTGAAGCCTCGCTGCAAGGCCGACTGGCCGCCCGCAGCGACGCGCCCGTAGGGCGTGTGAGCGAGGATTTCGCAGCCCGGATGGGCTGCGGACCTCAAGAACGTCTCCGCATCATGCCTTCCTGCGCGACGCTCGCTACCAGCTCGCCGGCAAGGTTGAAGATCCGCCCGCGATTGAAGCCGCGACCGCCGCCGCTCCACGGCGCGTCGGTGGCGTAGAGCAGCCATTCGTCCGCCCGCGCATCGCGGTGGAACCAGATCGCGTGATCGAGGCTCGCGCCGACCAGCTCGTTCCGCATCCAGCTGAGGCCATGTGGCAAGGCGCTGGTGCCGAGCAGGGTGTAGTCGCTCGCATAGGTGATGATCGCGCGGTGGAGGGCCGGCGTGTCATCCGCACCGGTGATCGGGGCGGCAACGCGGAACCACGTATGCGCGCGCGGCTCGCGCGGTTCGCGGCTCATCCAGTGCAGTCGGTCGATGGTGCGCATCTCGATCGGACGCGGGCGCAGCATCATGCGGCGCTGGGTCTCGGAGAGCTTGTCCCCCCACTGCGCGGCGATCTCGCGGCGCAGCTCCATGTCGGGGCGCAGATCATCGGGACGCGCTACATCGGGCATGGGGGAATCGATGTGTTCGAGGCCCTCTTCGGGCTGCTGGAAACTGGCGGTGAGATTGAGGATCGGCACCGCGATCCCCTCCTCGTTCTCCTGCGCCGCGACCACGCGGCGGTTGGCGAAGCTGCGCCCGTCGAAGTCGCGTTCGATGCGGTACTGGATGGCCGCACCCTCGCGCCCGCCGCGCAGGAAATAGGCGTGGAGCGAGTGGGCGCGCTTGCCATCGGTGACGGTCGCCTGTGCCGCCTGCAAGGCTTGCGCAAGCACCTGCCCGCCGAACACCCGCCCGATGCCATCGGACTGCGGCGGTCCGGCATAGACGTCGGCAGCGCGTTTCTCGACGGTGAGCAGGCGGATGAGGCCGGCGACCAGTTCTTCGTTGGTGGGCGTGTCAGTCATGGCACAAGGCCATGCGTTCGCCTTACGAACCCGTCAAGCCAAGCTTGCGCAGCGCCCGGAAAGCATAGGCTTTCGCATAGTTCTGGTGCGGGAAGCGGCCCGGGGCCTTGGGCGAAAGGCCGCGTTCGCGCAGCATCGCATTGAGGATGCGCGCGTCGCTCTCGCGGTAGGACCATTCCGAGCGCCAGGTGATCGACAGCGAGACCGAGGGGGCGGGGCCGTTCTTCACGAAATGCGGCGCCATCACCGGCACGAACAGCGCCTCGCCGGGGCTGAGCGGGAATTCGGTGCCGTGGGCAAGGAAGCTCTCGTCCCAGTGCAATTCGCGCGGGCCGCCCGAATGGTAGGTCTCGTGCGCTTCATCCGGCACGAAGCGGGTGTCGCCTGCGGGAAACTGGGTCATCACCTTGGTGCCCCGGATCTGGAGCAGGATATTGTGCTCCGGATCGAAGTGATAGGGCGTGACCGAGTTCGGCGAGGAGACGAAGATGAAGCCCTGGGGGGTCAGCATCGCGCCGGTCGCGGCCTCGATCTCGGGGCGGATTTCCTCCAGCAGGCCCAGCAGCAGGTCTTCATAGGCCGGCACCTGTTCGATGTTCTTGAGCACGGCCCAGCTTTGCGCCTCGGCAACCTTGCGGATGGTCTCGGCGATGGTCAGGCCGTTCGAGCCCGGCTTGCCATCGACCCCGATCGGCAGATCGCCGCGGTTGTATTCGACGCTGCGGATCGGCAGCTTTTCGGCCAGCTGCGCCAGCGCCTCGATCTCCAGCAGCGGGTGGCTGGTGAGGGTGTGGGCAAGGATATGGGGCCGCTCCGGATAATGCGCGGCAAAGCGCGCGCGGGCGGGCGTGTCGAAAACGGGCGCGGCGAGCGCGTCGGTGAAATGGGCAGGGGCGTTCATGATGAGCTCCTCGAACGTGTCTCATAGGCCATCAACAGGCGGAAAGCGGCGCGGCGCAGCGGGCCGCCGATGGCGATGTTGCAGCCCGTCATGCGGCGCTTGTCCCGCCACAGGCGTTCGATCATCGGGTGGCCTTCGGCGGCGCAGCTATCGGCCCAGCGGATATCGGGCCGTTCCAGCAGCGCGAGATTTTCGAGCTGCAGCAGCATGCCGGGCGAAAAGCGCGCGTAATCCTCGTCGAAGGCGGTCTTGAAGCTGTAGGCCCCGGGCGGCGTGATGAAATTGACGAGCATGGCGATCGCCCGCCCGTCGAGCCTGAGGGCAAGCCGTTCGAGCCGACCGGCCGCCGCAGCCCCCGCCAGCGATTGTTCGAACAGCGCGCGCGTATCGGGCGCGCTGGCGAGGGCGGAGCCGGCCTCGCCCTTCCATCCGGCCGCTTCGAGCGCGAGGAACTCGGCGGTCCACGCCGCCAGGTTTTCGTCAGCCTCCAGCCGTTCGAAAGCGAGCACGCCTTCTTCGGCGAGGCGCGTGTGCTGGCGGCGCAATTCCTTGCGCTTCTTGGCGCTCATCGCGGCTTCGAGATAGGCCGCCGCACTGGTCTCGCCCGTCAGCAGCGCGCGGCTTTCCTCCCCGACAGCGTAGTGGGCGCGGTCCTGTTCGTGCAGCACCCGTCCGAGCGCGGCCTCGACCGGCCCTTCGGCGGGCAGCAGCGGCAGATGCAGGAACAGGGCGCGGCGGGCGGAGCGGTCGAAATGGGCAAGGAGCGCGCGCCAGAACTCGTCCTCCAGCCCCGCCATCACCAGCGGCACCCCGCAAAAGGCATTGGGATGGTCCCATCCGGTCGCATGGGTGACGATGTGGCTGTAATATTTGGCGCTGCGCAGGATCGGCATGAGGCCGGCAAGGCGGCCCTCGTGGAACCACGCCTTGATCACCACGCGCTGCGACGAGCCCCATTGCTCCAGTGCGGGCAGCAGGAACCACGGCTCAAAGAAGGGATTGGGCTCGGCGGCAAGGTTCACCAACCCGTCCCACGCGGACCGGAAGGCGGGATCGGCCAGTTCGGCAGGTGCAAGCAGGCGCATCTCGCTGCGCGCTGGCGCCGCCGCGCTGCCGGGCGAGCCGCCGGTGCGAAAGCTGTTCGCACGTGCCATGTCCATGATGCCGTTAACCCCGTCCTGCCGCGCTTTTCGGCGCGTTCCGCGGGGGTGATGGCACACAGCGATTAAGAAAGCCTCAGCGCGGGCGGGGCCTGTCCGATGCGGGGACAGGGGCACGGGCAAAGATAAACCCCGCCGGAATTGCTCCCGGCGGGGTTGAGTCTTTTGCGGCCCTACCGCTTCGCTACTTGAGGGCCTCGATGAGGATCAGGCCGCACCATGCGCCAGCGCGGCCAGCAGCAGCAGCGCGACGATGTTGGTGATCTTGATCATCGGGTTCACGGCCGGGCCGGCGGTGTCCTTGTAAGGATCGCCGACCGTATCGCCGGTCACCGCAGCCTTGTGGGCTTCCGAGCCCTTGCCGCCGTGATTGCCGTCTTCGATGTACTTCTTGGCATTGTCCCACGCGCCGCCGCCGGCCGTCATGGAAAGGGCCACGAACAGCCCGCCGACGATCACACCCAGCAGCAATGCGCCGAGTGCCGCAAAGCCGTTGTCCTGCCCTGCGATGCCGGTGATCACGAAGTAGACCACCACAGGCGCCAGCACCGGCAGCAGCGAGGGGATGATCATCTCCTTGATCGCTGCCTTGGTGACGAGGTCCACGGTGCGGGCATAGTCAGGCTTGGAAGTGCCTTCCATGATGCCCGGGTTTTCGCGGAACTGGTTGCGCACATCGACCACCACGTCGCCCGCCGCACGGCCGACCGCGGTCATGCCCATCGCGCCGAACAGGTAGGGCAGCAATGCGCCCAGCAGCAGGCCGACGATCACGTAGGGGTTTTCGAGGCTGAAATCCACGTTCGCATCGGGGAAGAAGGTCCGAAGGTCGGTGGTGTAGGCCGCGAACAGCACCAGCGCGCCAAGACCGGCGGAACCGATGGCATAGCCCTTGGTCACGGCCTTGGTGGTGTTGCCCACCGCATCGAGCAGGTCGGTCTTTTCGCGCACGCTATCGTCCAGACCCGCCATTTCGGCGATCCCGCCGGCATTGTCGGTGACCGGGCCATAGGCGTCGAGCGCCACGACCATGCCAGCCAGCGCCAGCATCGCGGTCGCCGCATAGGCAATCCCCATCAGCCCGGCGAGGCTGTAGGCGATGATGATGCCCGCAACGATCACCAGCGTCGGCAATGCGGTCGATTCCAGACTGATTGCGAGGCCCTGGATCACGTTGGTGCCGTGGCCCGTTTCCGAAGCCTTGGCGATCGAGCGCACCGGACGATACTTGGTGCCGGTGTAATACTCGGTGATCCAGATGATCAGGCCGGTGATGGCAAGACCGAGCAGGGCGCAGTAGAACAGGCTCATGCCGGTGAAGCCCGCCGTCGCAGCTGCCGCGACAACGGCTTCGCCGGTGGCCGGATTGATTTCCGCAACCGCCGCTTCGACAGCGCCGCCCAGCTGTGCGTTCATGTCGCCCAGCGCATAGGTCATCACGCCGTAGATCGCCGGGATCGAGGTGATCGCGGTGACGATGAAGCCCTTGTACATGGCCCCCATCACGTTGGTCCCGCCGCCCAGACGCACGAAATAGGTGCCGAGGATCGAGGTGACGATGCACACGCCGCCGATCAGCAGCGGCAGCGCCATCATCGGCAGCAGCAGATCGCCCAGATCGGTCAGCAGCAGCGCGGTCAGCACCATGGTGGCGCCGACGGTGACGACATAGGTCTCGAACAGGTCGGCCGCCATGCCGGCGCAGTCGCCGACATTGTCGCCCACGTTGTCCGCGATCACGGCCGGGTTGCGTGGGTCATCCTCGGGGATGCCCGCTTCGACCTTGCCGACAAGGTCCGCGCCCACGTCTGCCGCCTTGGTGAAGATCCCGCCGCCCAGACGTGCGAAGATCGAGATCAGCGAGGCGCCGAAGGCAAGACCGACGAGGCCGTCGATCACGCCGCGGCTCGACGGGGTGAGGCCCATCGGGCCAACCATGGTGTAGAAGAACACGGCAATCGCGAGCAGCGCGAGGCCGGCCACCAGCATGCCGGTGATCGCGCCCGCGCGGAAAGCGAGGGTGAGACCGGCCTGGAGGCCATGCGAGGCAGCTTCGGCGGTGCGCACGTTGGCGCGCACCGAGATGTTCATGCCGATATAGCCCGCCACGCCCGACAGCACCGCGCCGGTGACGAAGCCGATCGCGGCGGTCGTGCCGAGCGCGAAGGCGACGATGGCGGCCACGACCACGCCGACGATGGCGATGGTGGTGTACTGGCGGTTGAGGTAGGCTTGCGCGCCTTCCTGGATTGCGGCGGCGATTTCCTGCATCCGCGCATTGCCGGGGCTCGCGCTGAGCACCTGGCTACTGGTGATGATGCCGTAAACAATGGCAAGCACCCCCAGCCCAATTGAAATGAGCAATAGGTTCACGAGTTATCCCCTCTCGTCTTGTTATCCTCCCCGAAGGGAAGCCCCGCGCTCCTCTGAAATCCCGTGGGCGCAGGGGCGCTCAGTCATAGGGGCTGAGTGAGGGCTGACAAGCCTCGCAGGCGTGCAAAAACCCGCTTTCACGCCGGTTTCACCAGTTTTGGCAGGGGGACGTGGCGGCTGCGGCCTAGCCGTGGCGATATCCGAGCCGCACAGGATCGGCGAGCGGGGCTTCGTCGAGCAGCAGCGGGGCATGCCCGCGGGCTCTTACCGTGCCGATGCGGTGTGCGGGGACGGGCAGGGCGGTGCCGGCGGGCGCGGTGAACAGCAGTTCGTAATCATCCCCCCAGCGCACGCATTCATCGAGCCGGTCGCGATCGGCCACGGGCACAAGCGCACTCTCGATGGCGAGGGTCACGCCGCTGACCCAGCCCATGCGCCAGCAATCGAGCAGCAGCCCGTCGGAGATGTCCATCATCGCGCTGACCAGCGGAGCCAGCGCCATGCCTTCGGCGAGCCGCGGGACGGGGCGGTTGAAGGCTTCGAGATGATCGGGATCGCCTTCATAGCCCAGCATCGCCCGGCCGACGGGGCCGGTGATGTAGATCGCATCGCTCACCCCTGCGCCCTTGCGCGAGGGCACGGGCACATGGACCGCGCGGCCGATGGCAGTCATGCCGTAGGTGCTGGTGCCGGTGGTGGCGACCGTGTCCCCGCCCATCAGCGGCACATCATAGGCGGTCAGCCCTTGCTCCAGCCCTGCAAGAAAGCGCGCATCATCCATCCCGAGAGAATGGCCGAGCAGCACGCCCACCGGCTCTGCCCCCTTGGCGGCAAGATCGGAGAGATTGGCAGCCAGCAGCTTCCACGCGACGTCGGCCATGTCCGCATTCGAGCGGAAATGCGTGTCCTCGGCCATCATGTCATGGGTGATGACGAGCGTTTCGCTCCCGATCGCCAGCACCGCGCAGTCATCCTCAAGCCCGCGCGCTCCGGGATGGAGCGGCAGCTTGCGCAGAGCGGCGACGAATTCGGTCTCGTTCATGGTGGCAGGCGTTCTAGCCTGCGCGCGCCTCTTTGGCCACGGCATCGAGGATGCCGTTGACGAAGCGCGCCTGCCCGTCATCGAAGAACGCCTTGGCGACTTCGACATATTCGTTGATCGTCACCGCGGCGGGCACGTCGGCGCGGGCGAGCAGTTCGTAGGTGCCGGCGCGCAGCACCTGCAGCATCGCCTTGTCGAGCCGCGCAAGGGTCCAGCCGCTGGCGAGCTTGCCCGCCACCACCGCGTCGATCTCGTCGCGCCGCGCATCCACGCCGCGCACCACATCGTCGAAGAAGGGCACTTCGGCCTCGGCATATTCGGCCTCGTCGAAGGCATCCTCGTCGATCGTGCGGCCCAGCCGGTGCTGGTGGAATTCGTCGAGCAGCTTGGCGAGCGCGGTGCCTTCCATGTGCTGCTGGTAGAGCGCCTGCACGGCGGCAAGACGCGCGGCCGAACGGGCCTGCGAGCGGGCGGGGTGGTTCATTTGATTCTCAGTTCCACGGACTTGGCATGGGCGGGCAGACCCTCGGCATGGGCGAGGGTGGCGGCCGCGGGGCCGATGGTGTTGAAGGAGGCCGCATCAAGGCCAAGGAAGCTGGTGCGCTTCATGAAGTCGAGCACCGAGAGCCCGCTCGAAAAGCGTGCGCGGCGGCCGGTCGGCAAGACGTGATTGGGGCCAGCGACATAATCGCCCACCGCCTCGGGCGTCATGCGGCCAAGGAAGATGCTGCCCGCGTGGCGGATCGCCTTCAGGTAAGGCTCGGGATCGTCGACCGCGATCTCGACGTGCTCGGCAGCGAGCCGGTTGGCCAGCGCGGGGGCCTCGGCGAGCAGATCGTTGACGACGATCATCACCCCGTGCGCGTCCCACGATGCACGGGCAGTCTTGGCGGTCGAAAGCTGGGTGATCTGCAAGTCGATGCAATCCTCGACCTGCCGCGCGAAGCCCGCGTCATCGGTGATCAGGATCGATTGCGAAGTCGGGTCATGCTCGGCCTGCGAAAGCAGATCGGCGGCGATCCAGTCGGGATCGTTCTTTCCGTCCGCGATCACGAGGATCTCCGACGGGCCTGCGACCATGTCGATGCCGACCACGCCGTAAAGCTGGCGCTTGGCTTCGGCCACCCAGGCATTGCCCGGGCCGGTGATGACGTCGACCGGACGGATGCGCTTGGTGCCATAGGCGAGCGCGCCCACCGCCTGCGCCCCGCCGACACGCCAGATCTCGTCGACCCCGGCGATGTGCGCAGCGGCGAGCACCAGCGGGTTCGACTGGCCCTTGGGCGTCGGGGTGACCACCACCAGCCGCTCCACGCCCGCGACCCGCGCCGGAATGGCGTTCATCAGCAGCGAGGAAGGATAGGCCGCGCGCCCGCCCGGGACATAGAGGCCGGCGGCATCGACCGGCCGCCAGATCGCACCCAGCCGCACGCCCGCCGCGTCCACATAATCGCGGTCAGCCGGAAGCTGCGCCTCGTGATAGGCGCGGATGCGCGCGGCGGCGAGTTCCAGCGCCTCGCGCAGATCGGGGGCAAGTTCGTGATAGGCCTGTTCGCAGCGCTCGCGGGTGATCACCCAGTCGCTCTCGTCCACCAGCGCATAGCCATCGAAGCGCTGGGTATATTCCACCAGCGCCGCATCGCCCCGGCCTTTGACCGCCTGGAGGATGCCCGAGACCTGCCCTGCCACATCGCTGTCGGCCTCGCGCCGGGCATCGACGATGCGCGCGAACTTCGCAGCGAAATCGGGTTGGAGGGTGGAAAGGATCGGGGTCATTGCCCAGGACCCTCCAATCGCCGTGCCTCGGCATCGCGGCGGAAGGCATCGACCAGCGCGGCGACGCGCGGATCGGTCTTCAGAGCGGTGCGATTGACGATCAGGCGGGCGGAAATCTCGATGATCACATCGGTCTCGACCAGCCCGTTTTCCTTCAGCGTCTTGCCGGTCGAAACAAGGTCGACAATCTGCCGCGCAAGGCCGAGCGAGGGGGCCAGCTCCATCGCGCCGTTGAGCTTCACGCATTCGGCCTGCACGCCGGCCGCCTCGAAATGGCGGCGGGTGAGATTGGGGTATTTGGTGGCGACCCGCAGGTGGCTCGCGCCCTGCGGCTCGTCCCCGCCGTCCACCAGCCGGGCGACCGACAGGCGGCACAGCCCGATGCCGAGATCGACCGGCGCATAGAGATCGGCGTAGTCGAATTCCTCGATCACGTCCGAGCCGACAATGCCCACCTGCGCCGCGCCGTGGGCCACAAACGTCGCCACATCGAAGGCGCGCACACGGATGAGGCGCATGTCTGGGCGCAGGCAAGCGAAGGACAGCGCGCGGCTCTTGGGATCGTGGAACTCGGCATCCGGCTCCACCCCGGCGCGCGCCATCACCGGGAGCGCCTCGTCGAGGATGCGTCCCTTGGGAACAGCGAAGGTCAGCTGTCCGGGATTGTCGTGAAAGCCGCTTATGGTCATGATTGTCGGCGCACTTAGGGGCGGACAGGCAAAAGGGCAATGGAAATGGGCACCGCCAGCGCGCGGCAGGCTGCGATGATCGCAGCTGCGTTGGGCATTGGCAAATTCGGCCCAGAAACCGTGTCATTAAGTTTATTCTGTTCAAAAGATTTGAAAATATTATGTAATTTACCTGCTGTGGGGCATTTTTTGAGAATAATTATCAAAACAGTTTTTGATAATGATAAAATACAGGGGCAATCGTCAAGTTCTAGAATCATCCGGTCAGTTGAAGGAATGGCTCTTTCAATCGGCTTGGAGATCGGAAATGAACAAGATTGGGATTATCGCTGCGGCAGTTGCATGTATTTCTTCGCCTGCATTTGCACAGGATTCGTCCGATACTGAAAAGTGGGATGGATTTTATGCTGGTGTGCATGCCGGTGGATCGTGGATGTCCGGCGACATGACAGGCTTCACGCCATTCAACAGCTATCAGGGCTTTCCGGTGACGGATGCCAAGGACAGCAGTGAAGCAGGCGGTGTGCAGGTGGGTTACAACCACCAGATGGGAACCATCGGGCTCGGTGCCGAGGCGAGCTTCACCATCAACAACCTGCGCAAGGAAACCGACAGCAGTACTCCGGGTACGCTGTTCTGGCGCGACACCGAATTCAACGCGAGCATCGGCCCCCGAGTGACGGTCGCGACGCCTTCCTTTGCGCTTTATGGAAAGGGCGGATTGGCGATCGGCAAGTTCGAGGTTGGCCACAATCAGAACGGCAACCTCATCTCGAACGAACGCACGCTCTATGGCTACATGCTCGGCGTGGGGGCAGATTACGCGATCGGATCGAACCTTTCGATCGGCGTGCAGTATGAATATCAGGACTTCGGGGATGGCGAAATCTTCGTTCCCAGCCCCAACGGGTCCGAGATATTCATCGCACCCAACGCTGCGCTGCATCACCTCAAGGCAGTGGTGAATTACCGCTTCTAGTTGAGCGCAACTTGCAAGAGCCCCGCTTCTGCGCCGAAAGGCTTGGAGGCGGGGTTTTTTGCAATCCGGTTAGCCCTCCAGAAACGCCTCCATCGCCGCGTTCACCGGATCCGGCGCTTCCCACGGGACGAAATGCCCACAGTCAGCCACGCGCACGATGGTGAGGGGCGAGATAATGTCCTCCAGCCCATCGAGGTTCTCAGGCGGCAGGGCGAGGTCATCGAGCGCCCAGATCACCAGTGTCGGGATGGTCAGCTTGGGCAGGGCGGGCGGGGTCCAGCCATCCGGGATTTCGAACGGCGCGTCCATTGTCGGCACGTCGATGGGGCTGGCGCGGTAGTAATTGAGCATCCCGAAGGCCGCATCGCGGTTCTGCCAGTCGAGCAGCAGCTGGTCGCGCTCTTCCGGCTCCATCGCGGAGGGGCGATCCCACTTCACTTCCTTGAGCAGCAGGCCGGTGAGCCCGTGCTCCTTCACCAGCGCATCATTTCCCGGATCGCGGAAGCCGCGGATATACTGGCTCGCTTCGCGCTGGCCGGGGTGGGTGTAGAGCAGCTTCTGGAAGGTCACCGGATGCGGGGCATTGGCGATCACCGCGCGGGTGACGCGCGCGTGCTGGCCGCCCAGAGCCACGCCCCAGGCAATCGCGCCGCCCCAGTCGTGGCCCACAATGGTGAAGCTCCCGATCCCCAGCACATCGGCGAGGAGGAAGATGTCGCCGATCAGCTTGTCGGGGGTATAGGCCTCGACCGCCTGCGGCTTGGACGAGCCGCGATAGCCGCGCTGGTCGGGGGCGATGCAGCGGTAGCGATCCGAAAAATGCGCGATCTGGTGGCGCCAGGTGCGGTGGCTTTCGGGAAAGCCGTGGAGGAAGATCAGGACCGGCGCATCGACCGGGCCTTCATCGACGATGTCGAGGCTGATGCCGTTGGGCAGCTGGACGCGCTTCTGTTCGAACCAGCTCACTGCGCGGCCTCCAGCTTTTCCATGTAGCCATTGGCGACCATGTTCGCGACCTGATCGAACAATGCATCAGGCGTGCGCCGCAGCTCGCCCATCGCCTTCTCGCCGCCCTCTGCGACGATGATCTCGCGCGTGCCGGCGGCGATATCGTCGAGCATCTGGCGCGCGGCGACATCGGCCGGGATGCCGTTGTCGATCGCCGGATCGGATTTGCCGCGCTGCGCACCATCGGCGGTGAGCGCGTTGCGCGAGACATTGGTGGCGACCGAGCCGGGGTAGATCGTGTGCACTGTCACTCCGGTCTGCGACAGCTCGCCGCGCAGGGCGTCGGCATAGCCTGCAAGCCCGAACTTGGCGGCGCAATAGGCGGTGCGCATCGGCACGCCGACCTTGCCCGCGATCGAGGAAATGAACCCGAGCGCGCCCGAGCCGCGCTCCGCCATGTGGCCGATCAGCCCCTGCGTGAAGGCGATCTGCGCGGTGAGATCGACCGCGATGATGTCGCGGTAGACCTGCATGTCGGTCTTCAGCGCGCGGCTCCTCTGCGAAATCCCGGCATTGGCAAAGGCGATGTCAACATGGCCCTTCCAGCCAATCGCCTTGGCGGTCGCCTCGGCCAGCGCGGCATCATCGCGCACATCAAAAGGGAGGAGCAGAGTCTCGCCGCAGTCGGCCGCCACCTCGGCCAGCCGCGCCTCGTCACGGCCCGAAAGGATCACATGCGCGCCGCGCGCCGCCAGTTCGCGCGCCAGCGCCGCGCCGATGCCCGATGAAGCACCGGTGATCCATGCCACCTTGCCTGCGTAATCCATGTCTCTCTCCCGTTTGTGCGAGAGGACTAGCGAGCGGGCGCGAAGGGCGCAATCAGGTTGCTGTTTGCGACCTTATCATGTCGGCAAGGTTCACCGGAAAGACGGCTTCGTCCCAGCTTTCCAGCTCTGCAAGCGTGAACCAGCGGTGCTGCGTCATCAGCGCCTGCTCGGTCTCGGTGTGGCGGCTGGTGTCGATCGCGGCCTCGGCCACGCGCACAAGGAAAAAGCGTTCATCCGCCTGCACCGGCTCGCCCTCCACGGTGATGAACTCCGGCGTCATCTGCGCGATCTGCGGGCCGGGATCGGCGATGATCCCGGTCTCTTCCAGCAGTTCGCGCCGCGCCGCATCCTCGAAGCTTTCGCCGGGATCGACCTCGCCGCCCGCTGTCACCCAGAAGGGATCGCGGCCCGGCACATCATAGCGGAACATCAGCGCGCGGGTCTCAGCATCGAGCACGATCAGCCGCGCCGCCCGGCGCAGGCGCAGGTTGGGGTTGAGGGTCATTCAGCAGGCACGCTCGCCTTGATCGCCACGGCATGCACCCGCTGGCCGACGATATCGCCCAGCGCCGCGATCACCGCGCGCTGGCGGGCGAGGCGGTTCATCGGGGCGAAGGCCGCCGCCTCGATCTCCACCGTGAAGTGCGATTCGCCCGAGCCGTCATCACCCATGTGGCCCGAGTGCTTGGCGCTGTCGTTGATGATCGCAAGGCGGGTGGGCGCGAAGGCGGCGGTCAGCAGCGCGTGCATTTCTTCGGCGACGGACATCGGGTCTTTCCTTCTTTGCAATCGGGCAGCGGCAGATCGGGCTTGGAACTCGCGCGCCCAATCGCCATTCAATCATGCTTATGCCTTCACCACGATTCCACGGCCGCGTCGAGAGCGCAGGGCGCGGTTGCGAAGCGCCGGGCTGCCGCGAGGCGGGAGAATTCCGCGCGCCCGGCCGCCGTCCCCACGGGTTTGACGGGCCGGGCGAATGGCGCTGGTTCTGCCTTGATCACGTGCGCGAATTCAACGCCGGTTACGACTGGTTCGAAGGCATGAGCGCCGAGGAAATCCTGCGCGCCCACTCGCCGATCGCCGGGTGGGAGCGGGAGAGCCGCGCCTTCCGCCCGACGGCAGGCATCGCCGATGGCCCGCGCTGGGCCGATTATGCCGATCCGCTGGACGCCATCTCCGCCCGCGCGCGCGGCATCAAATCGCGCGCCGAACGGGCGGCGCGCACCGCCATGTCGGGCCGGTTCTCGAAAGAGGAGGCGCTGGCGCTGGAGGTGATGGGCTTGGGGTCAGACACGGATCGCACCCGGCTGCGTCGCCGCTATTCCGAACTGGTGCGGCGCTATCATCCCGATCGCAATGGCGGTGACCGCGCCCACGAGGCGCAATTGACCGCGGTGGTCGAAGCCTACCAGCTGCTAAGGAACAGCGCCGCGCTGGCTTAGCCCTGTGCGCCCTTTATGATCGCGGCGTCGATGGCATTGGCCTCGGTGTATGCGGGGCGCTGGATGATCCGTTCGACATAGGCGCGGAACGAAGGCCGCTCGGGGATCGAGCCGAAGCGCAGGCCCCAGACGAACTGGCTGCCGACATAGGTGTCGGCCATGGTGAAGCGGCTGCCTGCGGCAAAGTCGTTGGCTGACAGCCAGCCGTCGATCGCATCGAGCGCGAGGTCGAGGCTGCCGAAGCCTGCCGTGCCGCTCTTGCCCTCGGGCACTTCCCAGCCGAGCGCGCGGGCGATGATCGCCTGCTCCAGCGGCCCTGCGGCAAAGAACAGCCAGCGGAAATAGGCGGTTTTCTCGTGGGCATCGGGCAGCAGGCCTTTGTCGGGGTGGGTTTCGGCCAGATAGTGGTTGATCGCGGCGCATTCGGTGATGATGTGATCGTGGCCGCCATGGTGGTGGACGAGCGCGGGCACCTTGTTCATCGGGTTGATGGCTTTGAAGCTGTCCGGACGGCTCGCCCAGTCGAACACCACATGATCATAATCCGCGCCCGCCTCGTGCAGCGCCCAGCGCGAGATCTGCCCGCGGCTCATGGCGACGGTGTAGAAGGTGAATTCGGCCATGGGTTCTCGTCCTTGATAGTGTTCAGTTCTGGCGGAAGGCCCAGCGCAGGGTCCGGCCCATGCCCCAGGTCGCGGCGCGGGCGGGAAGGGCGGTCAGCACTGGGCGTTGCAGGTGGAGCATCGTGCGCGCCCAATCGGGCAGCATGGCGACAGCATCGGCGGTGATCATCGTCTGGACGGCCAGCGGCGTGCCTTCGGGACGCTGGCTCAGCACCAGCTGCGCGACCTCGCGCGCTTCGGGCGAGGTGGCAAGATCGTGGCGCAACATCCTGAAAATACGATCCGCCTCGGCGCGGGTTTCGGGCACGGGATCGGCGCCCAATGCGCGGGCGATGACAGCGAACTGGCGGTAATATTCGTCCTGCTCGCTCACCGGCATCGCGGGGCGGACATGGCGGATATAGCCTGCAAGGAAGCTCTGCGCCTCGGTCACATGGACCCAGGCGAGCGTCCGCGGATTGGTCGCTGCATAGGGCGCGCCACTGGGCAGGGTGCCGCCCACGCGGGCATGGATGCGGTTCACCCGTTCGATGGCCTTGAGCGCCTCGTCGCGGTGGCCGAAGGTGGTGACCGCGATGAAGCGCGCGGTGCGCCGCAGCCGTCCGTGCATATCCTCGCGGAAGTTCGAATGATCGAGCACGCCCTGCAAGGCTTCGGGATGGAGCATCTGCAGCAGCAGCGCGCGCACGCCGCCGGTCATCATTCCCACGATATCGGCGTGCACCTGCCGGATCGGCGTATCGCGCAAGAACAGCGCCTCGTCTGATGGCGGGGTGGGGGTCTGCCCGGCCTTGGCATCGTGAAACACGCCGCGCACCTGCGAAACCAGCTTCAAGCGCAGCGATTCGACCGGATCGGGCATGGGCCAAGCTATAGGCGCACAAGCGGCGGCATGGAAACGCGCTCGTCAAATTGCGAGGCGGCCTGAGCAAACCACCGCTTGCAGCCTAGCGCCATGCCGTTTAACCGTCCGCCCGCAATGACTTCATCGATCCCCTCCGGCGCAAGCGCCATGCCCACCCAGCCTGACATCACCATCGACGTCCGCGAGGTCTTCGGCATCGATGTCGACTGGAAGGTGCCTGCCTTCAGCCAGCGCGACGAGCATGTGCCCGAGACCGACGGCGCCTATGTGTTCGATCAGGACACCACGCTGGCGATTCTTGCGGGCTTTGCGCATAATCGCCGGGTGATGGTGCAGGGCTATCACGGCACCGGCAAGTCGACCCATATCGAACAGGTCGCAGCCCGCCTCAACTGGCCCTCGATCCGCGTCAACCTCGACGCGCATATCAGCCGTATCGACCTCGTCGGGCGCGATGCGATCGTGCTGAAGGACGGGTTGCAGGTCACCGAATTCAAGGAAGGCATCCTGCCCTGGGCGCTCCAGCACCCGGTCGCGCTGACCTTCGACGAATATGACGCAGGGCGGCCTGACGTGATGTTCGTGATCCAGCGCGTGCTGGAGTTCGATGGCCGTCTGACCCTGCTCGATCAGAACCGCGTCATCACGCCCAACCCGTTCTTCCGCCTGTTCGCCACCACCAACACCGTGGGCCTTGGCGACACCTCGGGCCTCTATCATGGCACGCAGGCGATCAACCAGGCGCAGATGGACCGCTGGAACATCGTCGTCGCGCTCAACTACCTCAAGCCCGAGGTGGAGCAGCAGATCGTCAAGTCGAAGACCCCGATGGCGGACGACAAGCTGATCGCCGACATGGTCAAGGTCGCCGAACTGACCCGTCAGGGCTTCATGAACGGCGATATCTCGACGGTGATGAGCCCGCGCACGGTGATCACCTGGGCGCAGAACGCCGCGATCTTCGGCTCGACCGGCTTCGCCTTCCGCCTCAGCTTCCTCAACAAGTGCGACGAGGCCGAGCGCACGCTGGTGGCCGAATACTACCAGCGCGTGTTTGGCGAGGACCTGCCCGAAGGCGCTGCGAAGAAGCGGTAGGATGCGGCGGAGCGCGCTCTGGTTGCTGGCGCTTGCAGCATCGCCGATCGCAGCACAGGATTCGGCGCCTCCAACCCCTGCACCGAAGGTCAGGGTCGCCCCTGCCTTGTCAACGGCACGCCATCCTCAATGGGCGCGGGCCGAGCGGGTGCGGACGGTCGATATCCCGCAGGCGGCCAAGGACGCGGGACATAATGGCACCGCGATCTACACTGCCACGGTCGGTGCAGACGGCCAATTGGCCGCGCTGACTTTGAAGCAGAGCAGCATGTCCCCCGCCATCGACGAAGCCGTGAAGGCGCGCGCCCAAAAGCTCTATTACTTCGCCGCCACCGACAAGGACGGAAACAAGGTCGAAGGCACGGTCGATGTGGTCGCCTCCTATGCCCGCCACGACAAGGACAGCCCCGGCGGCGGCATCGACAATTACACCTGCGGCGATCTGGTGCGCGAATGGGACTGGTTCACCGCCGCCAATGCCGGGCGGGGCAAGCTGTTCTGGCCGCACAACGCCTACACCTCGCTGACCGGGATCGAAGCGATGCGGCAGGGCGAGTGGCCAAGCCGCCAAGCCCGCCTTGCTGAGCGGGCGACACGCGAGGAGATGTGGGCCAAGCTCATCAAACGCTGCCGCAAATCCCCCGCACGCCTGATGCTCGAAGAGGTCGATCAGCCGGTTGAATACGCCAACCTCGTCAATTCGTTCTGACCGCTTGCGGACAAGTGTTGTAGCCTGATAACACAGCACTAACCATGGCGCTGTTCGACCGATTCTGGAAAGCCTCCCGCTCGCGCGCCGAAAAGGCCGGGCGTTCGGACATGCCTGCCGGGTTTTACCCGCTCTACGAATCGATGCAGCCCGCCGATCTCGATGACGACGACGACGATCTCCCTCCGCGTTCGCGCCCCTCGGCCAATCCCGATTTCGACGCGTGGGATGCCAAGCTGGCGGGGATCGACGAGGCGCTCGAAGTCGAGGAAAAGCGCCGCCTGCGATGGTGGCAGCGCGATTACTGGCGCGAACGCTCGAAGCTGTGGTGGACCGGGCGCGGTATTATGGCGGGGCTTGCCCTGTTCGTGGTGCTGATCGGCTGGCTCACCATCACCGCGCCGCTGTCGAAAAGCCTTGAACCCATTGCGCCCCCGCAGGTGACGCTACTCGCCAGCGACGGCACGCCGATTGCGCGGCAGGGCGCGATTGTCGAGGCGCCGGTCAAGGTCGCGGACCTGCCGCCGCACGTGGTGCAGGCCTTCATCGCGATCGAGGACCGGCGGTTCTATTCGCACTGGGGGATCGACCCGCGCGGCATCGCCCGGGCGGCGTGGACCGGCTATGGCGGCGGATCGACGATCACCCAGCAGCTGGCCAAATTCACCTTCCTCACGCCCGAGCAGAGCCTCAGCCGCAAGGCGCGCGAGGCGCTGATCGCCTTCTGGCTGGAAAGCTGGCTGACCAAGGACGAGATCCTCGAACGCTACCTGTCCAACGCCTATTTCGGCGACAACCAGTATGGCCTGCGCGCCGCCAGCCTGCACTATTTCTACCGCCAGCCCGAAAAGCTGCGGCCCGAGCAGGCGGCGATGCTGGCGGGGCTGCTGCAGGCGCCCAGCCGCTTTGCACCGACCAAGCATTACGACAAGGCCAAGGCCCGCATGGAGCTGGTCATCAAGTCGATGGTGGAGGAGGGCTATCTCACCGCTGCCGAGGCCAAGGCGCTGCCCGATCCGCGCATCGACGTGCGCACCCGCGACGACAACCTGCCGACCGGCACCTATTTTGCCGACTGGGCCTTGCCGCTGGCGCGTGAGGGGATGGACGCGAGCTATTCGCAGCAAGTCCTCACCACCACGCTCGATTCGCGTCTTCAGGCGCTGGCCAGCCGGATCGTGGCGCGCGCGCCGCTTGGCGGGGCGCAGGTCGCGCTGGTGGCGATGCGCCGCAATGGCGAGGTGGTGGCGATGGTGGGCGGGCGCGACTATCGCAAATCGCCCTTCAACCGCGTGACCCAGGCGCGCCGCCAGCCGGGTTCGACCTTCAAGACCTTCGTCTATCTCACCGCGCTGGAAGAGGGCTGGGACCCGGACGACACCATCCCCAACACCCCGATCGAGCAGGGCAGCTATCGCCCCAAAAACGCGCGCGAGGCCTATTCCGACCAGATCACACTCGAGAATGCCTTTGCCAGTTCGAGCAATGTCGCCGCTGTACGCCTGTTGCAGGCGGTGGGCAGCGACAAGGTGATCCGCACCGCCCGCCAGCTCGGCATCACCGCGCCGATGGCCGAGGGCGATCCGAGCCTTGCGCTGGGCACTTCGGCGATGACGCTGATGGAATTGACGGCGGCCTATGCCGGGATTGCCGCCAATGATTTCCCGGTTGAGCCCCACGCCTTTGCGCGCGGCGAGCAGGGTTGGTGGGAATGGCTGACCACCCGCTCGGACAGCTTATCGGGCGGCACCCACGAGGATATCGAAACCATGCTGCGCGCCGCGATCAATCGCGGGACCGGGCGCAATGCCGTGCTGCCGATCGCCAATTTCGGCAAGACCGGCACGACGCAGGATTACCGCGATGCGCTGTTTGTGGGCTATGCTGGCGATCTGGTGGTGGGGGTGTGGGTCGGCAATGACGACAACTCGCCGCTGAACGGGGTCACCGGCGGCAGCACCCCGGCGCGGATCTGGCGCGACTTCATGCGCGGCGCGCTGAAACTCGGAGCCACACCTGCTCCCAAGTCCAGTTCCTCGCCCGATCCCGAAGGGCCGGTCCAGCCGCTTGACATGATCGAGGGCGGCGCGGTGCAGATCGGTCAGGACGGCGCGAGCCTCACCATCGACGGCAATGGTGTGACCATTTCCAAGGACGGCGTGCCGGTGGAAGTGCGCTTGGGCGAGGGCGGAGTGGCGGTGCAGCCGGCGCCGTCACCAAGCGCGGGGCCGCCCTAAACCATCAATATATTCATCACCGCCGTCGCGATCGGGCGGGTGCGATCATCCTGCCATGCCTCGACCGCGACATTGGCATTGCGCCGGCCGAGGCGGGTGATGCGCGCGGTGGCATAGCTCGTCTGCGACTTGCCCGCGGCAAGATATTGGACCGTGATGTTTATCGGCTTCAACTGCGGATCGCGGCCCACCGCCTGCAAGGCGGCATGGAGCGCGGCGTAACCTGCCGTCTCCAGCAGGCCAGCGGTCGCTCCGCCATGGAAATGGGCCGGGCGTCCTTCGACATTGGACCCGAAATCGACGCTGAGCACCGGCATTCCCGCTTCCTCGCCAATGATCGCGATGCCGAGCGAGCGGGCATAGGCGGGCAGTTCTATCGGCTCAGACATCGCCGCCACCCCCTTTGAGCGCCGGGTTGCCCTCGCGCGGATCGGCCCCGATGGTCATGAAGCAGCCCGCGACATGGGCGACCGGATCGGCCGGGTTGTCATCATAGGCGATGCCGCGCACGAAGGCCGCCGAGCGCGTGATGCGATAGCATTCGACCCGGCCGCGCACGCTGGCCCGCTCGCGCGCCGGGCGCTGGTAATCGACGCGCAGATCGAGCGTCGCGACCGGCTGGAAGGTGCCGCGCGTCTGCCAGATCGCCATCCCGCTCGCCATGTCCATCAGGCTGATGATCGGGCCGGAGGCCAGCACCGCGATTTTGCTGTCGCCCAGCAGATCCTCGCGCCACGGCAGTTCGAGCTCGACCCAGTTTTCGCCCTGCTCGGTGAACCTCAGGCCAAGCCATCCGGTGTGGCCATGGCGGAAGAACCAGCGCGAGGCTTCGCGCGCGTCGAACCGGGCGAGGGGCGTGTTCATGCGGTGGCCATAGGGGCGGGCGCGGGCGGGTTACAATCATTTAATTTCGCATGATCGCGGCCTGCGGTCACCTTGGGCGACGGCGCACCGGCAGGGGGCCGGCTGGCCGATGCACGAAGGAGAGCGACATGAATTTCCCGCAGATCAACCTCGACCAGATTCCTATGCTCGAAGGCGCGCAGGCCCTGTTCGGCTCGGTGCTGAGGGCCGAGGGGCCGATCGACGACCGGATCGTCGAGATCATGGTCTATCTCTACGAAGTCATGCCGCCCGAAGCGGTGATCTGAGCGGCTGACGGGGCGGACCGGCGATGCATGTCCATCCCGCGATCGCGCGGCTGCGGGCCGAGCCGGCGCCGCAGCCGCTGGTCGATGCGGCGCTGGCCGGTTGGCGCGCCGGGGCCGGGGTTGCGGCGCTGACCGAGGCGCTGGCTGCCTATGACGCCGGTGCCCCGCTGGCCGGCGAGGCCCGGTTGGCAGCGCTGCTGGCCGAGCCTGACGCGGCGCGGGCGCTGGTCGCCGCCGTGATCGATCCCCTTGCCGCAGCCCTCACCGCCGAGCCGCTGGCCCAGCCCGCGATCGGCTTTTCCGCCAGGCCCGGCCTTGCCCGCATCCGCCTGATCGAGCGCGAGCGCGCGGCGCTCAGCCTCGCAGTCTTTGCCCCGCGCGCGCCCATGCAGCCGGGATCGGTGCTGTTCGAGGATGGCGAGGCGCATGAACTGGTGCTGCAAGGCGAGGGCGAGGCGGCCTGCTACCGCCTTGTTGACGGCGGCCTGATGCAGACGCCGCTGGCCTGTGCGCCGGGAACGCGCCTCACGCGCGGCGGCACACATGATGCGCGCCAGATCCTTGGCGTGACCCGCCCACTGCTGCTGCTGCAACTGACCCGCGAGGCGGCAAACCCGTCGCCCTCGCGCGAGGTGGCTTTGCCTTCGGGACAGCTCATCGGCACGATCAGCGCCTCCAAGCGCGCCAGCCAGCAGATGATGGCGCTGGGGGTGCTCGGCGCGCTCGGGCACCGCGCCGGGCTGGAGCCGATGGCTGCGCTGGCGCGGGATCGGTCGGCGGAGCGCGATGGCCGCTGGGAGGCGCTGCGCCAGGTGCTCGGCCTTGATGCGCGGACCGGCATGGCGCTGCTGGCGGCGCTGGCTCAGGCTGGCGAGGAGGATGCGCTTGCCGCCCCCGCCGCAAGGCTGCGCGCCGATCTGCTGGCTGCCCAGCCCGAACTTGCCATGCTGGAGACCGCCTGATGCCGCTGGTGATCGACAATCCCTCCGCCGAAAGCTGCTCGCTGCCCGAGTGTATCGAGGCGCTGGCCGAGACCGGTTTCGACGCCCAGGATCCGGCCAGCACGGCCAACGCCGCGCTGTGGCTGCGCAGGCTCGCCAATAACCGCAGCTTTCTGGGCGATCTGCTGGTCGATCGGCTGACGGGCGCGGGCGATGATGCGCTTGCCTCGGGCTATGGCCCGCAGGCAATCATTCTCAGCCGTCCGCGTACAGGCCGCAAGAATGCCGCCTTTTTGCGGGCGGCGATCTGGCCGTCCCCGCGCGATCACGTGTTCCAGACCAGCGGCGCAGCGAGCTTTGTCTATGGCGCCCCGCATGATCACAATTTCGATTTTCTCACCGTGGGTTACTGCGGGCCGGGCTATGCCAGCGACTACTACGAATATGACTATGGGGCGGTGGCGGGCTATCCGCATGAGGAAGCGGGCCTGAGCTTTATCGAGCGCAGCACGCTCGCGCCGGGCAAGCTGATGCTCTACCGCCGCCATCTCGACGTCCACAGCCAGCTGCCGCCCGAGAGCCTCTCGGTCTCGATCAATGTGATGCGCCTCGATCCGGCGCAGGGGTGGTTCGATCAACATGGCTTCGATCTGGAAGCCGGCACGGTGGCGCGCTGGCTCAATCCCAATGCTGGCGAAGCCTTCCTGCGGGTGGCGGTGGCGAGCGGTTCGGCAGCTGCGCTGGACTATGCCGAGTGGGCGGGCCGGCACCACCCGAGCGAGCGGCTGCGCCTCGCCAGTTTCGATGCGCGGGCCGATCAGTGCGGCGATGCTGCCGAGGCCGACGCGCTGTGGCGGGCAGGGGAGCTTTCGGGCAGCCGGATGGTGGCAGGTGCAGCGGCCGCGCGGCGGGCAGCGCTCTAAAGCACCCCGCCTGCCAGCCGGTCGATCGCGCCTTGCAGGATCACTGCAGCAGCATGGGCGTCGATCGCAGCGGCGCGCTTGGCGCGGCTCATGTCCTGCCCGATCATCGCGGCCTCGGCGGCCTGGGTCGACCAGCGCTCGTCCCACAGCAGGATGGGGAGCGCAAAGGCCTCGGCACAGTTCCTCGCATAGGCGCGGGAGGCCTGCGCGCGCGGGCCTTCCGAGCCGTCCATGTTGAGCGGCAGGCCTATCACCAGCCCCTTGACGCTGCGGCTCTTGATAAGATCTGCCAGCGTCTCGCGGTCGCGTCCCCACTTGCCGCGCTGGATGGTGGTGTGGTTGGTGGCAAAGCGCCATCCGGCATCGCAGGTCGCCGTGCCGATGGTCTTGGTGCCGAGATCAAGCCCCAGCAGCACGCCGCCATCCCCGACCGCCTCGCCGAAGCTGCGCGCGTCTTCGAAGATCACTTCGCCGCTGCCTGCCATGCCTCGGCCCGGCGGATGACGTCGGCCTTGGTGTTGGCCCAGAACAGCGGCAGGTCATAGACGTGGTAGTTGTTGCCCGGCAGCACGTAGGAGCCAATTTCCGGCGGCGGCCCGATCAGCAGCAGCCCGCGCTTGTCGCACTTCGCGGGCACGAGGGCGGGGGTCAGGCTTCCCTTTTCCATGCTGTCTTCAGGCACCAGCGTGCCGAGATTGGCGCTGGCGGGCGCCGCGCCGCCAATCAGGCCGGTGAGCGGATTGGTGCACAGCATCGGATCATCGCCCGGCAGTTTGCCGTCGAGCGCGGGGGTATTGGCATAGGCATCCAGCACCAAAGCCGGATCAGCCGGTTCGGCAAAGCTCGACCAGCTGAGCACGCAGCCCGTCTGATCGGGCGCGGCGCAGGCGGGCGCGCCGATTGCGGGGAGATCATGCAGGGTCGAAACCGGCCAGCCGATCACATAGGCCGCCACCAGCCGCTTGGCGACCGGCGTGGCCTTGACCTCCTCGGCGAGCAGGCGCTTTAGGTGCAACGCGCCTTGCGAATGGCCGGCGAGCACGATCGGCGTCTTCGGATCGACGCTGGAGAGGAAGTAGCGGAACGCCTCGCGCACATCGGCATAGGCAGCGTCGATCGCTTGGCGGCCCTCTGGCGCATCGGTGAGGAAGGCGCCCATGGTCGCCTGACGATAACGCGGCGCCCATATCTCGGAGGCCGCGTTGAAGGGGCTGGCCATGCCGCGCAGGAAGATGCGGGCGATGCGCTCGGCCTCGGGATCGCCGCCGTTTTCCAGCGGCGCGTTCCAGCTGGCGCGGTTCACATAGCTGGTGGGGTGGACGAAAAAGACGGCAAAGGCCTGCTTCGGTTCGGCCGGGGTGGGCAGGAGGCCGCGATCATTGGCATAGGCGGGCTGCCAGCGCGCCGGGTCCTTCACGCCGATGCCGGGGCGCGAATACCACAGCGCCGGGCTTTCATAGGCATTGGCTTCAAGCGGCTTGACCGGCGCGAAGGCGACGCTGGGGACGCTCGCCCACTTGGTCAGCTGCGCCGGGAACAGCGCCAGCAGAAAGCCGCCGGCGATCACCAACACGATGCAGAAAGCGACCAGATAGAGGAACTTGCGGGCCATTGCTGCGCGCCTTCTCAGCTCACTTGGCCGCAGCGCCTTCGGCCAGTGGCGGGCGAAGGGTGGACCATGCGCGGTTGCCGCGCAGGCTGGAGAACCAGGTCGCCGGGTTCCAGCTGGTCGATCCGTCGAGGCTGAAGGTGATGAATTCCGCGCGTCCGCCGATATTGGCGAGCGGCACTGCGCCGCCGAGCCCGCTTTCGAGCACATCGGCGCGGCTGTCGGCGCTTTCGTCGCGGTTGTCGCCCATCACGAAGACAGCATCCTCGGGCACCGGATAGGGGCCGAAATTGTCGAGATGCTGGTCCTTGTAGTCGATGGTGAGATAGGTCGCGCCATTGGGCAGGGTCTCGCGCCATGTCGGCGGGGCGAAATAGTCCTGCCCGTCAGCTCCGCGCTCGCGGTAATCCTCGAAAGCTTCGAGGCAGGGCGCGCCGCGGCACAGCAGATCAGGCTCGAACGGCAGGCGCACGCTCGGCACGACTTCGCGCTTGATCGGGGTGCCATTGAGGATGATCTGACCGCCACGCACTTCGATCGTATCGCCGGGCAGCGCGACCACGCGCTTGATGTAATCCTCGTCCCGCGTCGGGTGGACGGGGATGACGATGTCGCCATATTCCGGCTTCGAACCCATCACCCGCCAATCGCCGCGCGGCAGCAGGTGGAAGCTCGCCGAGGCCCAGGACCAGCCATAGGGATATTTGCTCACCACCAGCCGGTCACCCACCCACAGGCTCGGCATCATCGAAGTCGAGGGGATGTAGAACGGCTTGGCGACGAGGCTGTGGAAGGCCAGCACCGCCAGCAGCATCAGCGCAAGCCCGCGCAGCTCGGCAAACCAGTCGACCTTGTGCGGGGTCTCGGGAGCGGTGGTTTCGGTCACTTGCGGGGTCTCGGTGCTTGCCATGGGGGGAGCCAGTCAGAGGAGGGGGATGGCTTCGATGATCACAAAGGCCTGCGCCCATGGATGATCGTCGGTGAGAGTAAGATGGATGCGCGCCTCATGGCCCTTCGGCGTCATTTCTTCAAGCCGCAAAGCCGCCCCGCCGGTGAGTGCAAGGGTGGGCGCGCCCGAGGGCGAATTGACGACGCCGATGTCCTTCATGAACACGCCCCGCTTGAAACCCGTGCGGACCGCCTTGGAGAAGGCCTCCTTGGCGGCGAAGCGTTTCGCGTAGGTTCCGGCGATGGTGTAGGGGCGGCGGCGGGCCTTGGCGATTTCGATATCGGTGAAGACGCGGTGCTCGAAGCGCTCGCCATAGCGCGCCAGCGAATTGCCGATCCGCTCGATATTGCAGAGGTCGGAGCCCATGCCGATGATCATTTCACCGCCCTCACGATCACCGCCACCAGCAGGCCCAGCGCCATCACGTGCAGCATCACCTGCGATTTGAACAGGGGATGCGCGAAGTCGCCCTTGGCCCTCTTCAGCGCGCCGACGAAGCCGAAGATCATCAGCACGATCCAGCCGACTGCGAAGACCTGCATCACCTTGGTGCTCAGCGCAAAGCCCAGAAAGCCAATGGCGATGAGGAACAGCGCCGCCGCGCCAAAGGCCCAGCGCTTCTGTACGGGCGCGAGCGCGGGCAGATCAGGCTCGGCCTCGTTCACCGCGCCGCATCCATCAATTCGCGCATCCGGCGGATGGCGTTTTCAAGGCCCACGAACACCGCCTCGCCGATCAGGTAGTGGCCGATATTGAGTTCCGCGATCTGCGGGATGGCGGCAATCGGCTGGACGTTTTCGAAGGTGAGGCCGTGGCCGGCGTGGGGCTCGATCCCGTTCTTGGCGGCGAGCGCGGCCATGTCGGTGATGCGCTTCAATTCGCGCGCCACCTTCTCGCTGTCTCCGTCGAGGAAGGCGTGGGCATATTCGCCGGTGTGGAATTCGACCACCGGCGCGCCCAGACGCAGCGCGGCGTCGAGCTGGCGCTCGTCCGCTTCGATGAAGAGGGACACGCGGATGCCTGCGCTCCGCAGTTCCTCGCAGATGGGCACCAGCGTGTTGTGCAGTCCTGCCGCGTCGAGCCCGCCCTCGGTGGTGCGCTCCTCGCGCTTTTCGGGGACGATGCAGGCGGCGTGGGGCTTGTGACGCAAGGCGATGGCGAGCATCTCGCGCGTGGCGGCCATTTCGAGGTTCAGCGGAAGATTGGTCGCCGCCTGAATACGCGCGAGGTCCTCGTCGCGGATATGGCGGCGGTCTTCGCGCAGGTGCGCGGTGATCCCGTCGCCGCCGACTGCCGCGACAATCTCGGCCGCGCGCACCGGATCGGGATGGTCCCCGCCGCGCGCATTGCGGATGGTGGCGACGTGATCGATGTTGACGCCGAGCCTCAAGGGGCGGGGATGGAGCGTGCCGGTCATGATTGTCCCTTGTCGCAGGCGAGCAGCGCCACGGCCTCGGCCTTGAAGCCTTCGCCTTGCCAGATCTCGCCGAATTCGAACGCCGGATCGATGGTGGCAAGCACCATCGAGCGGCCGAGCTCGGGGAGCATGATGTTGGTGAGCCGGTACTGCCCGATCTCGCCCTTGCGTTCGGCGACCTTCACGGGGGCCGAACAGCCCTGCGGCTGGACTTCGAACACCCATTGGCCGAGCGCCATGAAGCCGAGCTCCG